>JAGCVU010000229.1 GCA_017962175.1 Bacteroidales bacterium
ACCGCAAGGTTAAGGAGTTTATGACTCCGTTCTCGAAACTTATCGTTGCAAAATTCCCCATAACTCTTGAAGAGGCCAACGATATTATTTGGAACAACAAGATTAACGCCCTCCCAATTATCGACGACAATCAGAACCTCAAATATTTTGTTTTCCGCAAGGATTACGACAGTCACAAGACCAATCCTTTGGAACTTTTAGACAGCGAAAAACGTCTTCTCGTGGGTGCAGGTATCAACACTCGCGACTATGCCGAGCGTATTCCTAAACTTGTGGAAGCCGGTGTGGACGTTATCTGTATGGACTCGTCGGACGGTTTTTCAGAATGGCAACGCGACACTATCAAATGGGTTCGCGAAAACTATGGCGACACTATTAAAATAGGTGCTGGCAACGTGGTAGATGCCGAAGGTTTCCGCTATCTTGCCGAGGCTGGTGCCGATTTTGTAAAAGTGGGTATCGGCGGAGGTTCTATCTGCATCACCCGCGAACAAAAAGGTATCGGACGTGGACAGGCTACCGCTATTATCGACGTGGCTGCCGAGCGCGACCGTTATTACAAAGCCACTGGAATCTACGTTCCGATTTGCTCCGACGGCGGATTGGTTCAGGATTACCATATGGTGCTTGCATTGGCAATGGGTGCCGACTTTTTGATGATGGGACGCTATTTTGCTCGTTTCGACGAAAGTCCCACCAAAAAGATTATGATCAACGGCTCGTATATGAAAGAGTACTGGGGCGAAGGCAGCAACCGCGCACGCAACTGGCAACGTTACGATATGGGCGGCGCAGCCACAATGAAATTTGAAGAGGGCGTTGATTCATACGTTCCCTACGCTGGCAAACTCAAAGACAATCTTACAGTTACCATCGATAAAATCAAGTCAACAATGTGCAGTTGCGGCGTTACCACACTGCCACAGTTGAAAGCCAACGCCAAGATTA
Organism: Bacteroidales bacterium; assembly: GCA_017962175.1. Lineage (GTDB taxonomy): Bacteria > Bacteroidota > Bacteroidia > Bacteroidales > UBA3824 > UBA3824. The sequence goes on from JAGCVU010000229.1 coordinate 949, forward strand.
CCCTCGTATCGTCAACGGGCATTATCGAAGGCGGCGCACACGATGTGGTGCTGAAAGAGCAGAAACAGTAGACAATGCATAATGCATAATGCATAATGCATAATTAAGAGCGCATAATGCATAATAAAGAATTTAAAGCACAATTTCTTAGGAAGTTGTGCTTTTTATTTATACTTTCCGTTCCACAGTCTGTCAATAGTCTCCTTGGCTTTGGATTCGGCGGGGTTTTCTTGGGGATGATAGAAGGTGGTGCCGCGGATTTCGTCGGGAAGATATTCTTGATTTACAAAATGTCCGGGGAAATCGTGGGCGTATTTGTAGTCCTTGCCGTAGCCGAGTTGCTTCATCAGTTTGGTTGGAGCATTGCGAAGGTGGAGCGGCACGGGAAGGTCGCCTGTTTTCTCCACAAACTCCATAGCGGAGTTGATGGCGTTGTATGCCGAATTACTCTTAGGCGAATTGGCAAGGTAAATAACTGTTTCGCTGAGCATTATGCGCGATTCGGGATAGCCAACAGTGTTTACAGCATTAAAACAAGCCTGTGCAAGCAACATAGCGTTAGGATTGGCAAGACCAATATCCTCGCTTGCCGAAATAATCAACCGCCGAGCAATAAATTTGAGGTCTTCACCACCTGCAAGCATACGCGCAAGCCAATATACAGCGGCATTGGCATCGCTTCCTCGGATACTCTTGATAAACGCCGAAATAATATCGTAATGCATCTCGCCATTTTTATCATACATTGCAAGATTTTTTTGAAGACGCTGCATTACAATCTCATCGTTGATAATTACTTGATCGGAGGTTTCGGCATTGATAACTATCTCTAAGATATTGAGCAACTTGCGGGCGTCGCCACCACTCTGACGAAACAGTGCGGTGGTTTCTTCTACCTTGATATTTAGTTTTTTGAGTTCGATATCGTTGTGGATAGTATTGTCCAAGAGGCGTTCAAGGTCTTCTTTTTCAAGAGGTTTCAAAACATAAACCTCGCAACGGGAGAGCAACGGCGAAATCACCTCGAAACTTGGATTTTCGGTGGTTGCGCCAATGAGAGTGATAATGCCCTGTTCCACAGCGGCAAGGAGCGAATCTTGCTGACTTTTGTTGAAACGGTGAATTTCGTCGATAAAGAGAATCGGCGACGGCGAACCAAAAAAAGTCTGATGCTGAGCCTTTTCTAACACCTCGCGCACATCCTTAACACCGCTGCTCACCGCGCTGAGGGTATACATAGCACGGTTTCCGCTTGTGGCAATAATTTTGGCGAGAGTGGTTTTGCCCACACCGGGAGGTCCCCAGAGAATAATGCTGTGTATTCTTCCGGTTTCAATCATATTTCGGAGAACAGCCCCCTTGCCCACAAGGTGCTGCTGACCAATATATTCGTCCAAATTTTTAGGACGCATCCGTTCTGCCAAAGGTTGTGCCATATAGTGTAATCTTTTTGAATCTGATAGCGCAAAGATAGAAAAAAAAATCAAATTCTGATACCAACAAGCGTCATATCGTCTACCTGCTCGCGGCCGTTGATCCAAAATTGAATAGTTTGGTCGATGATTTCGCCCTGAATCCGAGCGGGTTCGTTGGCGGCTTCGACAAGAAGGTTTACAAAATTTTTCGACAATAGTTTTTTGCCCTCGGGAATGTCGAAATTTCCACCCGGTTGATCTTGAATGCCATCGCTAAAAAGATATACCATATCGCCGGGCTGCAATGCAATCTCGTGAGTAACAAAATGGGCTTTTTCGTTGAAATATCGTCCCACGGGCATCTTGTCACATTCAAGACGAATGGCGTTGTCGTTTCGCACAATATATGAACTGAGGTAAGCCGAAGCATACACAAGTTGATGATTTTCAATATCGAAACTACATATTACCATTTCCATACCATCGTAAATAGGCGAACCCGAATCGTCGTACGAACCGAGAGTATCTTTGATAAAAGTGCGCATATGGTCGAGCACGTTTCCCGGGTCGGCTGCATCTTGTTCAGTTACCAAAAACTCCTTGATCGACGACAATCCTAACATCGACAAAAAACCTCCGGGAATACCGTGACCTGTACAGTCGCCCACTACAAACACGTTGTACTTTCCACATTTTGCCACGTGATAAAAATCGCCGCTGACAATATCACGAGGACGGAAATAAACAAAACTTTCGGGGAAAAACCTTGCCACATCGTCGTCGGACGGTAGGGCAGCACGCTGAATACGTTCAGAATATTTTATACTACTCAAAACAGAAGCGTGAACAAGCTTAATTTCATCACGTTGCGACTGAATTTCCTGTTTTTGCTGATCAAGAATCTCATTTTTTTGCGAAAGAATACCCAATGCCTTTTTCTTTATTTTCCACATTCTAAAAATAAACAAAACCAACAACAAAACAAGCAAAAGCACTAATATCAACGACACAATAATCAGTTGCATACGGTGAGTGCGCACACGGTGAATTTCATATGCCTTGCGTTGTTCGGCATCCTTGAACAAAAGTGCCTGATGAGTTTTGGCATCGGCAAGAGCAGTGAGCGAACTATCGTTGAGATACTCCATTGCATACTCATAATGCAATTTTTGCTGATTGAAAGCTTCCTTGTAATTGCCCATTTGTTCGTACACGAGCGACAAATAATCGTGATAATCGCGGCGAAGGTCAGGATCCGACATATATTTTTCGCAATCTTTCAATACATTGAGAGCCTCGTTGTATTTTTTGTAAAACAGCAAATATTTAACATAGGCATATCTGGCTATCATATAGTTGGCAGTTTGACCATAACGGAGAAAAAAGTCGCCACCTTTTTGAATATAAACCAAGCAAGAATCAGCATAACGTGTTATACCTGTGCGATTTGCCGAAGAAATATAAGTATCAGCCATATGCGAATACGCCAAATGCAGTATCATTGCATAATATGACGAAAGATATTCTGCTGATTTTAAAACCCTTATGGCACCTCGAAGATAATGTCCGGTTTGTGGATAATTTTTGGTGGCAATATTAAGATAACCCCGCCAAAAATAACCGCACGCCATATCTAATTTGTTGCCCGAAAGCGAATCAAGGTCAATAGCCTTGACGATATACTCCTCGGCGTTGTCGTAAAGAGTGAGATTGATACTCAATCGTCCGAGATTGAGATACGTAGTAGCCATTTGAGCAGTATCGTTGCGCGCAATGCTATTTTCGAGCGACTTGTTGAGATAATAAAACACACTGTCGGGCATATGCAGAGTTTCAAAACCTTGCGACATTATCACCGAACAAATGCTAATAGCCCTAAAATCTCGATCGGGGTCATAAAGATGGTAAGCCTTGCGAAGATACTGAATAGATGAGTACATCTCGTGTTTCTGGTAATACCTCCACCCTATCACATGATTGGCTTGGGCAAGTAAAAATGTGTCGGTTTTTCTACAAAGATCAAGAGCCAAGTGACAGTATCGCAATGCAGAATCAGAATCGTATGCCTTACGAGCTACCTCAATATAAATAGCTGCCTTGAGACTATCGCTTGAGGTTGGCGAAATGAGGTTTAAGAGACTATCAGTAATAGTTTTCGACGGGTCAACAAGGTCTTCCATATTTTGAGGAAACACTCTATGAACCGTAGCGAAACATATCACCAAAGCCCAAAAAACAATTCGCCTATTCATAAAACCATCTGTTATTCAATATTAATCTGGTGTGAGTCAAATTGAATGTTGTAATCGTCTTTTCTGCACACAGAAAAATAATACCTTCCCGTTTCCACTTTTGCATTAATCTCTACCGAAAAAGAACGCTCATAAGGCAACGTGTCGTTGGCGTTGAGTTTGAAATTGCCTTTTTGAAGCGTATCTTTGGTTTTGGAATTAACAAACAAATAAGAATATTCATCAGCTTCGGGGTCATAAATAGTGCCGGTTATGATGTTAGATTTTTTCTGTTCAAAATCTTCGGCGTTGATATCCACTACGTTGGTGGCAGGCATATCGTAACAAGTAACCTGAGGATCTGGACTTGCCGTATCGTAGCAAGTAGTTTGGCAAGATGGCAAACATCCGCTCATTATGCAAGAATTAAGAGTAATAAGAATTGCTCCCAATTTCATTTTTTTTGAAGTCCAAAAAGCCGATTTGCCGTTGTTGAGCGACACCACTGCCGATGTTATCAAAAAAGCAGCACCCACAAATACAATAGCAAAAACTGCTAATGGTGCTAAATATTCTTTATTCATTTTGCTTGGGTTTAAGGTTGATAATGAATTAAACTAACAACGCAAATATACACATTATTATTAAATAATCAAATAAAAATAATTAAATTCTGATACCCACAAGAGTGATGTCGTCAATCTGTTCAAAACCATTTCGCCATTTCAAAAGTTCGTCGTCGATTTTGGCTAATTGTGCTTCGGGCTTAAGCAAAGCCATCTGGGCAAGAATGTTGACAAAATTGCTGGTCATCAGTTTTTTACCAAAGGGATGTTCGGAATCGGGACAGCCTGTTTGATCCTGAATACCGTCGGAACACAAATAAACCATATCACCACTCTGCAATGTGGTAGAAAATGTATCAAAATGCTCTTTTTCAATAAAATAGCGACCTACAGGCATCTTATCGCCCGAAAGTTTGAGAATTTCGTCTTTGCGAATAATGTATACACGGTGGTTGGCTGTAGCGTATATAAGTTGGTTATTTTCAAGGTCAAAACTACAAATAGTCATATCCATACCATCGTACATAGGAGTAAGATTTTTTTCGGTAGAGCCGAGAGTCTCCTTAAAAAATGTGCGCATACGGTCGAGAACAGTGCCGGGATTGGCTGCGTCTTGTTCCGTTACCAAAAACTCCTTCAACGACGAAATGCCGAGCATCGAAAGAAAACCTCCGGGAATGCCGTGTCCGGTACAATCGGCTACCACAAACACACTATATTTGCCGCACTTAGCTGCATAATAAAAATCACCGCTAACAATATCGCGCGGACGATAATAAACAAAACTCTCAGGAAAAAGACTTTTAATAAACTCGTCGGTAGGAATCACAGCCCGCTGAATACGCTCCGAATATCTAACGCTATCTACCACAGCATTGTGCACGGTGGTAAGTTCGTTTCGCTGAGCAAGAATCTCGTTTTTCTGTTGGTCGAGCATTAGATTTTTTTGCGATAGTTCGGCATTTGCCCTACGCTTGATTTTCAACATTCGGTAAACAAACACCACAAGAAGCGAAATAAGCACAATGCACACTATCAACGAAATGATTATCACCATCATACGATGCGTTTTGGCAGTATGCACCATATCCAGCTGACGTTGTTCCTCGTTTTTTTGTTTCACAGCCTGATCGGTTTTAAAATTGGCAAACGCTGCCAATGCACTATCGTTGAGATACTCCATTGCATATTGGTAATGCAGTTTTTGCTGTTCGAATGCTTCTTTATATCTACCAAGTTTTTCGTAAACAATGGTAGTAAACTTGTGATATTCGCGCAAAAGGTCTTTGCCGGTGAGATAAGGCTGAAGGTCTTTTAAAATTTGCAAAGCCTCGTTGTAACGCTTGTAAAACAAAAGATACTTGACATAGGCATAGCGGTCTTTCATGTAATTGGCATATTGCCCCGACTTAAGAAAAAAATCATTTCCACGCTTGATGTAGTATAAGCAACTATCGGCAAAACGAGTGGTATCGGTATTGAATGCCGATTCAATATAGGCATCGGCAAGATATGTATAGTCGAGATGTAGCACAGTGGCATAAAACGATTCGTTGTAGCCTCCGTGTTCAAGAATTCGTATAGATTTTTTGAAATAATGTCCGGTTTTGGGATAATTCTTAGTATGGGTGTAGAGAATGCCAAGCCAGAAATAGTCGCCGGCAAGGGCTTTCTGATCACCGGCAATAGAATCAAGTTCGAGCGACTTCATAATGTATGTTTCAGCATCATCAAAAAGATTCATATCTAAGCACTTACGTCCAAGATTCTGATAAGCAAACGCCATTTGCGAAGTATCATTGATAGAGGTACTGATTTCAAGCGATTGATTTAGATAATAATACACGCTGTCGGGAATGTTTATTATCTCGTAACACAAGGCGAGATTAACGCAGCAAACAGTAATTTTGGTGCGATGGTTGGTAACCGAAAACAGATTGCTCGCCGAAATCAGATGCGGAATGGCATTATAAGGTTCGTGTTTTAGAAAATATTTGTTGCCCAAAATTCTATGAGACTCGGCAAGCATTGTAGAATCATCCGAAGGACAAATCTCAAGAGCTAATTTGCCATATTTAATGGCTGTGTCGCTATTGTAAGCTACTGTGCCAATGGCTATATAATAGGCTGTACGCAAAGAATCACTGATACCGGGTTTAATAAGTTGTCGAATACTGTCAACACGCAACTGCGACGGGTCAGACAATTCACCCTCTTGGGGATACGCCTGAAACGCCGTAAAAAACAGCAACAACAATATTACCCAAAAACATTTCATAAGAGACCGATAAACCAATTTATTAAACGGTCTGGCTCGGCAAAAGTTTGTGTTTGTCAACACGTTTCACCACAGTTACGCTCAATTCAAAAATCAAATATAGCGGCAATGCTGTGGCAAGCATTGTAAACGCATCGGTAGATGGTGTGATAATGGCTGCAATCACCAACACAAGCACAAAGGCGTGTTTGCGGTAACGCTTTAAAAATGTGTATTTTAAGATTCCTGCCTTGGCAAGAAAATAGGATGCAATCGGCAGTTCAAAGGCAATGCCCGTGGTAATGCACAATTCCACAAGCATATCTATGTAAGAATCAATCGAAATCAGGTTTTCAATTTCGGGCGTTACCTGATACGACGAAAGAAAATTTACCGACAGCGGAAAAATCATAAAATATGCCGTTGCTGCACCTATGTAAAACAATATGCCTGTGAAAATTAGCGCACGGTTGATATATTTTCGTTCTTGGGGATAGAGAGCAGGACGGATAAACATCCATAATTCACCGCAGATATAAGGCACAGAAGCCACCAAAGCAGTGTAAAACGAAATGCTGATATGCGTCATAAACTGCGCTGCAAGCCTTGTGCTTATAATCTTAACAGGCTGAACGGCAAAATCCTCATCGGCAACTCCCGCATTATGCGACAGATACGCCAAAAGTCGGAACGTTGGAAAATCAGTTTTGGTGGGATAGAAAACTATGTATTCAAACACAAACTCCTTGAATAAGAATACAATAATAGCCACTCCCAGCACCACCGCCAGCGAACGTATAATTGCACCGCGAAGTACTTCGAGATGTTCCCAAAAGCTGCCTGTTTGGGACTCCATTATTCAGTTTTTTCGGTCTTAGATGAGTCTGTGGTGGCGTTTTTTTCAGGGTCTTGCACACCGTTCATACCGTCTTTAAACTCTTTTACGCCCTTGCCAAAACTGCGCATAAGTTCGGGAATTTTTTTTGCGCCGAAAAGCACAAGTACAATCAACAGAATAATAATCAGTTCCTGTCCGCCAATAATGCCTAATAGTGTCATTTTAAAATGTGTTTAAAAGTTATTATGGGCACAAATTTACAAACAAAAAATATTTTAACAAAATTAATATCCCCAAATGCGCCGGATAAAAGAGATAATAAAACCATTTGGGCAGTTGTTTGCCGCGTTCTCCGTTGTAGGCAAAGATAAAGAGTAATGAAATTAATCCGATAGCCTCTAACACACTGTAAACAATAGCATTAATCGGTCTTGACGATTCTACAAATATTTTAAACAAGGGCAATGCCACTAAGGTAGCCACCGTTGCCCCCCACCAAATAGCCACTTTATTTCCCCTAAACTGATAAAAACACGCCACAAGTGCATAGCCATACAAATTGTATTCAAATCCCACCATATATCCAACTACGCCAAACAATATAACTATCAGCAATTTATAGATATATTCAAAGGGTTTATTCTTACAAAGGTCAAACAACGAGAGCATCATAACCGATGATGCGAGAACAAAAAATACATTTAAATCCTCAAAATTAAACCATTCACCATATTTAGCATACGAAAACGGAACAATGCTCACCAATGCTATCAAAAGAAGCCTAATTGTATATTTTGTACGGCTATGTGTAAACACAGCCCCTTCTGCCAAAAGAAAACAAAAGATGATAAAACTCAATCTGCCAATTACACGCAAAATAAACCAATCAGGTAGCAATACCACACCAATATGGTCAATCACCATAGTAACTATAGCCAAATGCTTAAGAAATGCCCCAGAAAATGATGTCATACAGTTTCTTTCATTTTAATATCCACCACCATTAATTGCAATGACACATTGCCGCGAAACTCGTTTTTTTGAACGGTGTAGCAAATATCGAATTTTTCGCCGTTGTGTATGCGGGTGTAATAGTCTGCCATTCCAAATGCTATGCCCACAAGACACACACCGGTGCTATCCATCACTTCTAACCTCAGATGGTCAAGGTTTTTGCCTACTTTGCGTGTTGCGCCGCAATCTACCACATTGCGAGTGGCAAATATAGGTTCGGTGTTTTCCGGTCCAAAGGGTTCAAACTGTATCAAACGATCATAGAATTTAGAATTTATTACCGAAAAATCTATGAATTGTTCTATCAAAACTTTGGGCGTTTTCTGAGATGTTTGGATATGATTTTTAACGTATTCAAGAAAGGCAGACTTAAAATTTAGATAGTTTTCAAATTTAAGATTCAAGCCTGCAGCAAACTTGTGTCCGCCAAAACCTGATAAATAATCACGACAATTGTCGATGGCGTCGTATAGATTGAAATCAGAAACCGACCGAGCCGAACCTGTGAGCGTGTCGCCAATTTTTGAGAACACAATAGTGGGGCGATAGTAAGTTTCGGTAAGTCGCGATGCCACAATGCCCACCACGCCTTTGTGCCAATTGTCGCCATAAACTACTGTGGCGGCGTTGGTATCGTTGTTGGGTTCGTTGCGAAGTGTTTCAAGTGCGGTTTCGGTAATATCACGGTCAAGGTCTTTACGCTCATTGTTGTAGTCTGAAATCTTTTTGGCAAACTCTGCAGCCTCGTTTTCATCTTCGGTGATAAGCAGACGCACAGCCTGAGAGCCCTTATCGATACGTCCACAAGCGTTGATTCGCGGACCAATCATAAACACCGAATCGTACATCGAAACGTGTTTTTCGGCAAGTCCCGACTCTTTTTTTATAGCACAAAAACAGGTTAAAGGCTGCAACAAAAGTTTTTGGTCGTTGTATGAGAACTCCTCGCCATTGAGTTTTTTGAGTCCGTAATATGCCAAAATGCGGTTTTCGTCAACTATCGGCACAATGTCGGAACCAATGCTAACTGCAGTTAAATCAATGTAATTGAGCAAGTTGATAAACGGAATATTCCGCCTTATGCACAAAGCCTGCATATATTTAAAACCCACGCCGCAACCCGAAAGTTCGTTGAAAGGATAAGTGTTATCAGTGCGTTTGGCATCAAGCACAGCCACTGCATTGGGCAATTCTGCACCGGGCGTATGATGGTCGCAAACAATAAAGTCGATACCCAAACTATTAGAATAGTCAACACGAGGATTGTCTTTGATGCCGCAGTCGAGGGCAATTATAAGCGAGCAACCGTTTTGTGAGGCATAGTCCACACCTTGCATCGATACACCGTAACCCTCTGTATATCTGTCGGGTATGTAATAATCAATATTTTGTGTGCAATATTTTTTCAAAAACGAATAAACCAAAGCCACTGAAGTAGTGCCGTCAACATCGTAGTCGCCATAGATAAGGATTTTTTCACCCTTGTCGATAGCAAGCGAAAGGCGGTCAACAGCCTTGTCCATATCGCGAAACAAGAACGGATCGTAAAGATTTGACAAAGACGGACGAAGAAACGAGCGGATTTTTTGCAATTCACCCTCTTCGGTTTCGGGATTTTGCAAACGTGGCACATCCACCTTCACACGCTGTGCAAGCATACGCGCTATGGTAAAATCACAAAAATTGTTGAGCCTTGTTTGCAAATAATCTATCTGAGTATCAGTGTATCCACCACCGTTATTCAGTTCCCAAAGTTTGTTCATCGTCTTGTAGTTTTTCTTTTTTGAAGTATTTAGAGTAAATGTACGACACAATTAAGAATGTAACTCCCACAGCCACAAATACTAATGCTTTGATCCAAAGTTCAGAATTCCAAATGTCGTAGAAAAATAATTTTACCACGGTTTGAGCCGAAAGCACAAATCCAAAAATGCGAAGATGTTTTAATTCAAATTTAAAACCTATCACAAATAATATGAGCGAAGCCACACCTAACCAAGCAGTTAACAATATGCCATAAGAGTTTTGCGAGTGCAACAGCGTAAGTATATTAGTGATTTCGGAGCCCACAATCCACACCATAGTAAATGCCACAACAATATCGATAATTTTGTCGAAGTTTTTGCAAAGCGGATATTTGCGATTAAAAATAGCGAAAGCCGCCATTCCAATTGCCACTGCCAATGTAAAATAACGACACATAAAATACCACTTGGAAGATAGAGTTTGCAAATCTTCCATACTAGTGCAGAACAATATGCACATCGATAGCAAATTAATAGGCAGCAAGGTGTAGCCAATAGTTTTAATATTCGACAAAAATTCCAACTTTTTGGGCATTAATGCAGCAGCCACCGACAGCAAACCAAACCAAATCGTTAGCGAAACGCAAGAAAGGTCAAATTCTTGAGAATCGGTGAATCTACTGTCAACAAAAATCCAATATATCAACAATTCGTGTGCAACTACAAATGCCACAGTGAGATAGAGCAAAAGGCTAACTGATGCTTTGTGAAATTTGTCAACCATGGCTTTGAGAATAAACACCAAAACTGCAATGTAAGCCAATTTGGTAATAAACGCCGTATTGAGCACAATCCAATAATTGTCGGGAAGGCTGTAATGAAAATCTATAATCGGAATAGCGATACACACTACCGCAAACGATAAATAGGTAAGCAGCAAGGCAACAAGTTTGAAATAATTTAGCTGTGTATATTTGTAAACAAATGCCGCTGCCAAAATTTCGATTGCAAACACCAGCGGAAACCACTGCGAATATTCAAGCACATAATTGATAATCAATGCCAAATTGGTAAATATCAACGCATACGAAAACGGCGTAGTAAACAGCAATTTGCGCTCGGGCAATAACTTCTGAAACACAAACGCCGTTGCACACAAAGCCAACGATATATAAATATAGGTGTGTGCAATGCTGTGTCGATTATGAAATTCGATGGCTGTAAAAATGGCAAATGTTAAAAAGTTGATTACAGTAAATGCGATGAAGTCGAAATTGTATTTTTCACGATTCAAATATAGCACCACATCGCCGGCGTAAAACACAGCACAGAGAATAGCGAAATAAAGCACGTTGATACTATGCGACAAATCGGCACCATCGAAAAACTTAATAATAAGCACCAAACCTGTAGCAACAAACGCTGATGCATACACAGGAGTCCATTTTTTTATCTTGTACACAAAACACAGCGCCACATTGACTACCACCAAGAAAACCATCCAAAAGACAGTTCTATTTATATGAGAATCAAACGAATAGCCTGCACAGAACGGCGACATTACAAACCAAAATAGTGCATACGAAAATAGCAATTTGTTGTCGTGGATATATGAAAATGCAAGCAACGCTGATGTTATAGTCCACAAAATAGCCAAAGTAACAGGCGATGAGAACAAATCAAAATACCCATAAGCCAACCATGTGACGGCATATCCCAAATTGGCTCCACCAAAAAGCAATGTATCTTTGAGCACTTTGCGTGTAGAGGGCACTTTAAACGCTCCTACAACCATAGCAGCCGAACCCAAATAACCTAAAATAACACGACCTACAGAACCAATTAAATTCTTGTCTAACAATATTTTGATGCAGAGAATCAAGCCTAATACAGCAATAAAAATTCCGGCAATTGCCATCCATTTAACGCCAATATTGCGCTCGCTGTTTGACGATTCCGACACCTTTGGAGTAGATGGTATTGGAGGAGGCAAAACAAATGGAGGCGGTGCAACCGGCTCTTGTGGAGCAACTGTATCTTTAGGCTCAACAGTCTCTGTCACAGGATTAAACGGCGGCGGAGTTACCACCTCTGTCTGCTTTCTATTAGCAGCAATAGAAGCATTGATTTCTGCCCTCAGTTTGCTGATTTCTTCGTCAAGATGTTCGCGTTGGCTCATAAGTTCAAGCATACGCTTCACCTTCTGACTTTGATCTTCATTGCTTACATTAACTTCATTCTCAACATTTTCCATACTCAACAGAATATTACATTACTGAAATTTTTACTACGGGACGAGTTCTAAAACGTCCGAGATTTTTGCCGGCGCGAGTTATCATCAAGTCGATTTGCACACCGGTCTGCCATGTTTCTGACACCGGCTCGGCTATGTCGCCCGCCTTTAGTGTGCGGCTGCTCGAAATTACCTTAAACTGATGATTGCCAATATACACAAACTCTTGATGAGCTGCACCTTTGCCGGGAGCCGGGTCGAAAGTATTAAGCAATACCTTTTTATTGGGCGTTAAAGTTTGCAGATTTAAATTATTAACAGCGCAATAAGTGGGTTGTGCCGATGGTGGCGGAGGTGGAGGTGTAACCGACTTAGGCGGTGTAGGCGGCTGAGGTTTGTCGATATGCTGAGCACCCATTTGAAACATCGTGCTCTCCTCATCCACTTCGGTAGGAGCAACATCCTCCTTAAACAATTCGCCAAGCACAAAACTTATATCATCGGTAAAAACCTCAATCTTGGTTTCGCCGTAGTTGGCAAATTCCTTGCGTACTGTGCTGTTGTTTAGCGAATTGCCCACAAGGAAAATTTTATCTAAATCAATGGTTTTGATTTTCTCCTTAGCAAGAAAATTGTCGGAGAAAAACGCAGAAAACTGACGTGAATATAGATACGACAACTTGTTGATTTCATCTACCGAAAGACTCACTTTGATTTTGTTGCCCTGATTAACGGCAAACGATGTTTGAAGACTGATAACAGGCTTGGTCCAATTGGCAAGCAGTTCTACAATCTTCACAGCCTTATCGTAATGGCGGATATATTCGCGATTGATGGCGGCAGAATCGTCACGGTCGATAATGTTTTCCTGACGGTTAACATCATCTACTATCTTTTTGGCTATCACCTTAATACGAGGGTCAATGCCGTAACCTTCAAACTTTTTGAATGCTACTCTCGACACATTGTTGCCGTCAACATTCATCACCGACATATTCAAATCCATACCAAGAGCCTCTAATACACCAAATTTGCGGTTTTGACAATAGAGTCCGTTTTTAGCTTTGTAATATTGCAACAAAAGCGTGTCGAATTTCTCAACTTTCACAAAGTTGAAGTTTTTCGACTTCCAGTAATTCAAAAACTCGGTTTGAGCTTTAGGTGTAATATTTTCGCTAAACACTATGGCAGTGTCGATTACAGTAGTATCAGAAAAAGGAAAATCCTCATATTTCGACATTTCACGAGCATACAATTCTCTCACGTCGCGTATAATGGGATTGAAAAGTGCTATGTAATCTTCGTCGAAACCGCCAACTGAGATTTTTTGTCCGCCTTTGTCGAGAGCTTGCATAAGGTCGCCGGCAAAGAGACTTTTATTGTCGCGGAAATTGATTTTGTAATCAAAACCGTAGTCGATACTGCTGTCGGTGGGGTTTATATAGAAATAAAAAGGAAATTTTTTCTCGTCGTTGGTAAAAAGAAGCGAAAACTTATCTTTCAACGGCTGAATTGCCGCTGTAAGGTAGTCATCGTTGACAAAAACCGCTAATGTCTTGTTCATTTTTGTTAATATATTAAGGTGTGTGTTTACGAAAGAAATCTAAAAACTACTGCTGTGATATTATCTTTGCCTCCGGCATTGTAAGCCGATTCGGTGAGAGCGTCGGCGAGACCATCGTCAACCTCGTAACGTTTTACAAGTCGGTATATCAGTTCGTCGGTAAGTGCATCGTGCACTCCGTCGGAAAATGCCATAAGTATGTCGCCGTGTTCCAACGGACGCGGACCTTCTACATCAATTTTCATCAACGAAAGATCCTGACCAATAGCAGAGGTCATCATATTGCGTTTTGGATGAGTAAATGCTTCGGCTTCGGTAATTTCACCGGCATCCAATAATTGTTGCACAATAGAATGGTCGTGAGTTTCACGGCTGAGACACTCTCTGTTCCAAAGATATACGCGACTGTCGCCGATATTAACGGTGTAATAGGCATTGCCCGTTACAAAAAAACCGGAAAGAGTGGTGCCGCAATTTTTAAATAGAGGATCTGAAGTGCTTTTGGCTAAAACTTCTTTGGCTGCATCTAAAGCGGTGTTTCGCAAAAAATCTGCAGCTATGGTGTTTGGTGGCATATTTTCAAATGCATTGCGAAATACCTCCACAGTTTTGGTGCTTGCAAAATCGCCGTGCCCGTGCCCGCCTACGCCATCTGCCACAAAGCAAAGCATACGTCCGTCTTTTTCTGGCGAAACATAAAACGAATCTTCTTGCGATGGCTTTCTACCTTGAATGCTTGATGTTTCCACTCGGTTTACTCCGCTTGTGGTTCCAAATATTTTTTTTAGCGAGTTAAGCATAGGCTATTGAGTTTTAAGCAGTTATTTTTTATTGTGGGTAAGGTATTCCTTTGCCATATATCCTCGTTTGAGATTTACTCGCACCTCTACCCAATAGTATCCGTCTTCGATAACTTCTACAGGAGTGCCTTTGGGATACTCTTGAAGCACCTTGCTACTCTTGCTTGCAAGTTCACGCAATTTGAGGTTGGCTTTGGTGTAAACGATTTCGCCTTTATAGAATTTTGAATCGTCTTTGGCAGGCACAGAAGTACCTGTACTTGGAGGATCTTTGGGCGTTTTAGCCTCCGATTCTTCTTTAAGTTCCATTGCCAACACCACCAAAATAGCAGCTATGAGGGCAAGGAAAATAAAAGTTTGAATAGGTTTAAGTTTCGACTTCTGCGGCTGCTGGTCGCGTTTGCCGTAACCAATACCACGTTGAATGTTTTCCCTATTATTTTTTTCGGCTACAATCATACGTTCGCGAGCTTTTTCAAGTTCCACGTCCATAAGTAGTTCTACAGCCTTGGGGTCAATTGCATTTTTAGAAGTCTCAAAATCAATATCTTTGCGCTCTTTTCGGGTAATAACACCGTCGGCGGCATATTCGCGTATTTTGGCAGCAAGCCAGTCGGGAACAGATGCCTTGGGTTGAGGTGCCTCGTTGGTACGAAGCAGTGCTAATATCTCATCGCACGATGCATATCGCGACTCGGGAATCATCATTGTAGACTTGTCGGCAATTTCGCGAAGCACTCCATTGTTGATACCCATAAGTTTTCGGCGATCGGGCGCACCTGCGAGCCATTCAAGAATAATCATTCCAAGAGAATAGATGTCGGCACGTTGGTCGGCGGTGTAAGCCTTATTGTTGAGTTCGGGAGCAGCATACTTGGGTGTTCCCGCACGTTTAAGGTTGTCGGGAAGATCGTCGGCAGTGGCAAGTCCGAAATCTATTATCTTAACATTGTCGCCTTTGTAGGTGAGCATAATATTATCGGGCTTGAGGTCGCGGTGAAAAATCTGTTTTTTGTGCACATAGCATAGCGCATCCAAAATTTGCACTATTACGCGACGCACAAAATTGATGTCTTGACGATGCTCCTCGTTGATTACATAAGAGAGAGTGCGTCCGTCGATATATTCCATATAATAATACGGACCATCGGAATCTTCTCCCTTGCCGTAAACATGTACTATATTGTTGTGTTCCAGTTCAAAAGCATTGTCAAACTCCTTGTAAAAGAGTTCGATATATTGAGGATTGTCGCGATACTGCTGTTTAATGCGTTTGATGATAACCTTGCGACGTCCAAGATGAATGGCACTATAAATGTCGCTCATTGCGCCCGACGAGTCGATAAGTTTCACCTCGGTAAATACATCGCCTCCGGCAGCGGAAAGGTTTTGCATTGAAGTCATTCCCGACTGTGATTCGTTTACAAAGCCCGAACCCGATTCTTGCTCTACAAAACCCGAACCCTGCGGCTCTGATACAAATCCTGAACCCTGATTGTCAGACACAAAACCCGATCCCTGAGGCATTTCATCGTTGATTTCGGGATACTCGGTGTTTTGTTTTCCGGTGACGTGGGCAATCTCAATTTCGGCACTTTTGATAAGCACAAGCAATTCGCCCATATTGATACCCATATCGGCGGCCTGTTTGCGCAACATCTCGCGTTTGCCCTCGGTCATACCGGTGCGCACATATTGGTCAATCAGTTTTTTAAGTTCGTCCAAGTCTTTCATATCTGCCAAACACTATTTTTTTAAAGTGAAAAACGCCTCTTCCGGCTCCGTATCATCCACAAAGAAGGTTACGGTATATTGCCCCGGTGTAAGAGTAATGCCATCTGTGTGCCAAGTTAGGCTCAAAGGAGTCTTTTTTCCGGAATAATGCGAAGTTTTTTTCGTGGTGTAAGCTATCTGTTTGCCTTGATAGTCGAAAAATCCTGTTTGTGAGTTAGTTAGCAAATTACCCTTCTGGTCGGTGATACGAATGTACACAGTAAGATTCTTGGCCTGAGTGTATTTGTTTTCGTTGATATTGAAACGAATATTGATAGAATCCACTTTTTTGGCCTTACGCACATCGGGAAGAGTGATTTTGATGTTTGATAACGAAAGTTTTGCAGCGGTCTGTTCTGCTTCTTCTTTCTGTTGAGTGGTTTGAGCAATCTCTTGAACAAGTCCGGCGTTTTCATCTTCAAGATCCCTAACTTTGATTTTCAGGTTGGCAAGTTCGGTAGCCAGATTGTTAATCTCTTTTTGTTTGCTCTCAATGGCGTTAATCATCATATTCATAAGCTGTTGTGCAGTGGCGTTTTTGTAACCGGACTTTTGAAATTCAACAGCAATATCTTGATTTTGACCAATAAAATCTTGCATCTGCTTTACTAATGCACGAATCATCTTAGCCTCAGCCGATGACGATCCGCCACCTTTGCGCTTGATAACGCTTTTGAGACTGTCGATTTCCATTTCGCGAATTTTTATACTGTCGAGAAAATTGCCAAACGATGAAATACTCTGTTCGTAATCCATCAACATTAGCGATTTTTGGTTGTCGGAATCCATATATTGCATCAAAAGAGCTTCCAAACTATCGGCACGTTGACGTTCTGAATCACTTCCCTCTAATCCGCACGACACGCTAACGACTAAAAGAGAGATAATTATGATGTAGAAAAGGTTTTTCATAACACAAAAATTGTTTATTTTTTTAAATGACAAATATAAGAAATCAATTACGGTTTACAAACATATTTTGGCGTTTTTTTTAATAAAAGTTGTAGGATAATAAAAGTTTGACGTATCTTTGCAAATATTTGAATACGACAATGGACGACAACGAAATCCTAAAACTGATAAAAGAAGGCGATAAAAGTGCGTTTGAGCAGCTTTTTAAGCAGTATTATCGAATGCTGACCCTATTCGCCGCCAAATACCTGCGCTCTCTCGACGAAGCCGAGGAACTTGTGCAGCAGGTGTTTGTGTCGTTTTGGGAAAAAGCACCTGCCACCGACATCAACGTGTCGCTAAAAGCGTATCTCTACCGTTGGACTGCCAACGCTTGCATCAATCGTATCAAACATCAAAAAATCAAGGATAAATACGCTCAATATGCTGTGCAGGAGATTCAATCTGGCATCGACGACAATCTGTCATTTTCAGAACCCGACCTCAAAGACAACATCCGACGAGCTATCGAAAACCTTCCCGAAAAATGCCGCGAAATTTTTGTAAAAAGCCGTTTTGAAAACAAAAAAAATGCAGAAATTGCCACAGAATTAGGTATTTCGGAAAAAACTGTGGAAAATCAGATGACCATTGCCCTAAAAAAGCTTCGTGCCGATTTGCAACATTATCTATAAAAAAAACGGACATTCGACCCAAAGACCGAACGTCCGCAGAATTATGAACGATTTATAGAAAACCTACATTAAACCCGCGTTTTTGAGATATTCGTTTTTAGCGCGGATAAGAAACTCCTCGTTGTTGATGGTATTTTTCATATAGTTGAGCAACCACAACATAGCTTCCTCAGGATTCATATCTGCAAGATACTTACGGAGTTTCCAAATAATATCAAGCATACCGGGAATAAGAAGTTTGTCTTCGCGACGTGTGCTCGAAGCGTTGATGTCCACAGCGGGGAAAATACGCTTGTTGCTGAGTTTGCGGTCGAGCTGAAGTTCCATATTACCAGTACCTTTGAATTCCTCAAAAATCACCTCGTCCATCTTAGAGCCGGTGTCGATAAGTGCTGTGGCAATGATAGTGAGCGAACCGCCATCTTCGATGTTACGCGCTGCACCAAAGAAACGTTTTGGTTTGTGCAATGCGTTGGCGTCAACACCACCAGAAAGTACTTTGCCGGATGCAGGAGCTACGGTATTGTAAGCACGAGCAAGACGTGTGATGGAGTCTAACAAAATAACCACATCGTGTCCACATTCTACCATACGTTTTGCCTTTTCGAGTACGATGTTGGCTACTTTAACGTGTTTTTCGGCTGGTTCGTCGAATGTTGACGAAATAACCTCTGCCTTAACGCTGCGTGCCATATCGGTAACCTCCTCGGGACGTTCGTCGATAAGAAGAATTATCAAATAAACATCGGGGTGATTGTCGGCAATAGAGTTGGCTATATCTTTGAGTAATACTGTTTTACCTGTTTTGGGCTGAGCCACAATTAATCCGCGTTGACCTTTACCAATGGGGGCAAACATATCTACTACGCGGCACGAAAGATTTTTGGAGTGTTTGCCGCCGGTGAGGTTGAATTTTTCGTCTGGGAAAAGCGGTGTAAGATAATCAAATGGCACACGGTCGCGAATATAATCGGGTGTGCGTCCGTTGATTTCTATTACCTTGATAAGCGGGAAATATTTTTCGCTTTCTTTCGGAGGACGAATTGTACCGCGAACTGTGTCGCCGGTTTTAAGTCCAAAAAGTTTTATCTGAGTTTGCGATACGTAAATATCGTCGGGACTACTAAAATAGTTGAAATCGCTACTGCGCAAGAAACCATAACCATCGGGCATAATTTCGAGCACGCCGGTGTTTTCAATTAAGCCGTCTACGTCGAATATTGAGGATTCTTTTTTAATATTTTTGAAATCAAAGTCGGACGATTCGGGAGCAGCGTCGTTGGTTTCAACTTGTTCTTGAGGTTGCTCTTTCGGTTCAGGAGCGGGAGCGTTTTGAGGCTCTTGAGGCTGAGGCTGTTGCTTGTTCTTTTTGATAATACGCTTAGAAACAGGCTTTGGAGCTTCGGGTTCCTCGGGTTCCATCTCTCTCAAAAAAGGATTGTCTGCCACAAAATCATCGGGCAAAGGCTGCAACATAGGCGGCAATTGATGATTTGATGGTTGCTGTGCAGGCTGCTGAGATGCTTGTGGCACTTGCTGTGTCTGCTGCTGAGTAAGTTGCTCATTTTGATAACTTTGAGTACCGTTGCTGATAGAAACAGACGCTACCGGCTTGTTTTTGAGCACAAGGCGATGACGTTTTTCACGATTTCTTACAGGCATTTCGGGAATTTCATACTCAACTTTGGGCGAAGTTTTAGGAGCTTCGTCTTTGATTTTAGGAGCCTTTTTGGGCTGAGGTTCTTCTTTGCCTTCTGTTTTTTCTAATATTTTGTCAATAAGTTCCTGTTTTTTAAAGTAATCGGCTTTGGGTATACCTAAGGTTTTAGCCAAATCGCGCAATTCAGGAACCAATCTCTTAGACAGTTCTTTTTTGTCGTACATATTTAATGATTGTATTTTATTTTAAATAGGACGGCTGTCCTTTCAACGCTGCAAATATAAGCAGAGAATTGGTATTCTCCAAATAAAAAAGAATATTTATGCAAATTTTGAGCGACAAATTATTTCACAATAAGTTTCTTGATAAGCACTTTGTCGTCGTCGAATGTAATTTTTGCAAGATAAATACCTGATTCACAATTTTCTAAAAGGATGCTCAAGTCGTCGAAAATATACTCGTCGTTTTCTTTGGTTTTAACGCATTTGCCAATGATGTTGGTGATTTCAACTTTGCGGATGAGCGAAGCCGACTTGAAATTGACCACGTTGCCCACCACAGGATTGGGATAAATTACCACCTCATGGTTGGTCAAATTCTGATTCTGAACAAAAAAATTGGGGATAATAGTCTTCTGCGCTTCGGCCTGCGAAAACGACATAATTAACAATACAGTAGTTAGTATGGTTGCAATAATTTTCATATTAGTGATTGTTCAAAATACGTTATTTTTAACGGTCATCCGCAAAAAATGTTTCAATAAATATACCAAAAACAGAACTAATCCGTTAGCGGTATGGTTTTGAGAATTTTTTCCAAATCTTCGGGAGTATCCACTGCCAAACCTTCAAAATCGGTAACACACACCTTTATATTATATGCATTTTCGATCCAACGGTTTTGCTCCAAGCGTTCGGCAAGTTCCAATGGCGACTGAGGCAAAAGGGTAATCTTCTGAAGAATATCGCTGCGATAAGCGTAAACGCCTATGTGACGGTAATATACGTGACTGTTTACCCATTGTTCGCGATCTTTGCCACGGTAAAAAGGTATAGGCGAACGACTAAAATATACAGCCTGAGATGCGTTGTTTACAATTACTTTGGCGGTGTTTTCCGAAAAAACTTCGTCGGATGTTTTGGCTACTTTTACCAATGTGGCAATTTCTACTGAGCTATCGTTGAATAGGTTGCCAAGTTGACGCAATTGGTTGGGGTCTACAAAAGGTTCGTCGCCTTGAATGTTGATAACGGCATCAAATTTTTTGCCTGATTGCTGTTCGTATTTTTTTGCAGCCTCAGCGCAACGGTCGGTACCGCTCTGATGGCTTTCTGAAGTCATTATTGCACGTCCGCCAAATGATGTTACCTCATTGAAAATACGGTCGTCGTCGGTGGCAACTACCACATCTTCAAATGCTTGCGAGGCACGTTCATATACTCGGTGAATCATAGTTTTACCGCCTATCATGGCAAGAGGTTTGCCGGGAAAGCGCGTTGAGGCGTAACGCGAAGGGATAATACCTAATATCTTCATTGTCTTTTTTGATTTTTTCGTCTGCAAAGGTAAAAAAAAATTGATTATCAAGACAAAACATTTTTACAAAAAAAAATATATCAAAAAACGATTACGCGTATCATTTTTTTTCTTAAATTTTGAGTGTGGAAAAAAATTAAAAAATTCCGCTCAAAACAAACTGAAACAAATGGAAGACTTAAAAAATATAGACCTACTATCGATCGACCGAAATTGGCTAATGCCCGAAGCGGGACGAATACTCATATCAAAACCCTTTTCCGGCGATGAGTATTTCGACAAGTCGATAGTATACATCACCGAAAGCAACGACAAAGGCACAGTAGGTTTCATACTCAACAAACCCGTGCTCACACATATGGACGTGCAACGCGGCGGCATTAAATCTGGTTCATGGAATCTTTGGTTTGGTGGTCCGGTGCGTAGCGACTATATCTATTTCATACACACAGCCGGTCCCGACATCATTCCCGGCAGTCTCAAGGTGGCAGACGGCATTTACTGGGGTGGCGACTTTAATATGGTGTCGCAAAAAATCGAAAACGGCGAACTCAACGAAAACGCAGTAAGATTTTTTCTCGGATATTCAGGTTGGGAAAAAGACCAATTGGAAAAAGAAATCAACGAAAAATTTTGGATGGTGGGCAAACTTGAACCGTCGATTATAATGGACACCGATGCCGATGTGTGGAAAGAGGCAGTTAAAAACCTCGGCGGACGTTACCGCGTTTGGGAAAATCTTCCGCCCGATCCACTACTTAATTAATTGACAATGGATAATTGACAATGGACAATTGTCAACTGTAAATTATTAAAACTCATCAGCATAAAACTGATTGAGTCTGTTGAAAACCATTTCGGCGGTGCGGCGGTAATATCTGCGGTTTTGCCAACCCATTGCCCAAGATATACCATATTCTGTAGATGCAAAAAATATTTCATCAGCCACTTGCATAAAATCAGGCGTTATGAGGGTTTCGGTGTTGGCTTTGATGTCGAGAATTTCAGCAATGTCGAGCACGTGACGGCGCATTACCGAATCGGCACATCCGACAGACAATGGTGGAGTAAAAATCTCCGAATCGCGCACACAAAAAATATTTCCACTACGTGCACCTCCCACAATATCGCCCTGCGCATTAACGATACAAGCATCATTGGTGCGCGACTTGCGGGCAAACTGATAAGCAAGATTCTTAACCATACTTGCCGCATAGGTGTTGTAGTTGGCTATACGACCTGCCGGCATAGGTATCTCGTTGAAAATGCTAATCATAAACCCCTCTTTGTTAAGGTCGAATAGTACAGAAGGCATATGCTGCACAGTGGCTATGTAAATTACATCCGGCAAATCGAGCACGCCTCCGGTTCGCATCACCATCAGGGTCAACATTCCACCTTTGAATATCTTATTCTTAATCAGAAGTTTGGTAAGTTCCTCTTTGAGCACAGTGCGCTGCGATGAAAACTTGTCGGGAATGGGCATATTCATAAAAGTCATAGCCGCACAAAGTTTGTCGAGATGACGACCGAAAAACAGCATTGTGCTTGCATTGGTGCGAATCTGTTCAAAAACACAGTCGCCATAAAGCATAGCACGATTAAAAATATTGATATCCAATGTGTTTGACGGCTGATACTTGCCATTAAAATCTATTTGAGAACCCTGAATAACCATACCCGTTAAACAAACTGATTAATAAAATGCCGCAAAATAGGAGGATAAATAATTATCGGGAAAACAATGCCAAAGATTGCGCCCCAAAAGTGAGCAGAATGTCCAATATTGTCGAGATTTTTTTTAGCCATGTAGTGACAATAGAGGAGATAAAGCGGTCCGAAAACGTATCCGGGAATGTGTACAGGAATGAAAAACAGTCCAATACCCAAATGCGGCATTATTAAAATGGCGGCAAAAATAATTGCCGAAACCGCTCCCGATGCTCCAATGGCGTTGTAATAAGGCTGCTCGCGATATTTAAAAAGGTCGGACAATGAGGCTACTGCAATTGCCAAAAGGTAAAATGCAGCATAAAGCACCTCGCCCATCACAGTGTCAAATATCTTTATAAAGGTGTTTTCTACCAAATAGCCAAAAAAGTACAACGTAAGCATGTTAAACGCCAAATGCCACCATCCGCCGTGAACAAAACCTGACGATATAAGTCGGTGAAAATCACGCTTGTGCCACACCATATAGGCGTTAAACTTCAATTTGTCGAACCATTCGGGACGCGCCATACTATAAGGCAACGGATTCTGATCCTGAAAGGCAGCTATCGAAATTATGCACGTTATTACTATTATAAAGGTAGTTATCATACCATCAAGTTTATTAATGCGCAAAAATATGGCTATTTATATTAAAAAAGAAATTTTTTTTAAAAAAAATCCTACCATAATTGCGCCTAATTACTATATTTGCATTAACAAAAACAAAAAACCGAAATACATTAAAACATTATAATTCAATGACAAACAAAAGTCTGATATCAGTAACCGACTTCTCAACCGACGCTATTCTGCGAATACTTGAAATAGCCGAAGATTTTGAAAAGCATCCCGAACCGCACCTTTTGGACGGCAAAGTGGTGGCAACTCTGTTTTTTGAACCTTCTACTCGCACGCGCCTGAGTTTTGAAAGCGCAGTCAACCGTCTTGGCGGCAGGGTGATAGGTTTTTCCGACCCCAACATTTCGAGTGTATCAAAGGGCGAAACTCTCAAAGACACAATACGCATTGTATCAAACTATTGCGACCTTATTGTAATGCGTCATCCCCTTGAAGGCAGTTGCCGATATGCAAGCGAGGTGGCAACAGTGCCCGTAATCAATGCCGGCGATGGTGCTCATCAGCACCCCACACAAACCCTTCTCGATATGTATTCTATCAAAAAAACTCAGGGAAGGCTCGACAATATCAACATTTTTATGGTGGGCGACCTCAAATACGGACGCACTGTTCACTCATTGGTTCAGGCTATGTCGCCGTTCAACCCGATTTTCAATTTTATTTCGCACCCCAAACTCAAAATGCCGCAAGAATACCTCGATTTTCTTGATTCAAAACACGTTAAGTATTACGAACACGAGCAATTCAACAGCATTATTTCCGAGGCAGATATTATCTATATGACCCGTGTGCAACGTGAACGTTTTCAGGATCTTATGGAATACGAAAAAACCAAAGACCTCTACATTTTGCGCAACAGCATGTTGGAAAACACCAAACCAAATTTGAGAATTCTTCACCCGTTGCCCAGAATCAACGAAATTCAGCAAGACGTAGACACCAATCCCAAGGCTTACTATTTTGAACAGGCTCTAAATGGTGTGTACGCGCGTCAAGCCGTAATTTCTTACGTACTCGGATTAAAAAAATAACCCTCTAAACCCTTGATACAATGGATAAATCAGAACTCAAAGTAAACGCCATAAAAGACGGAACGGTAATCGACCATATTCCCGCCAAAGACCTTTTTGAGGTTATCAAAATTCTCAACCTCGAAAAGGTGGACAACCAAGTAACATTTGGAACCAATCTCGACAGCAAAAAACTCGGCAAAAAAGCTATTATCAAAGTGTCGGACAAATTCTTTAAAGACGACGAAATCAATAAGATAGCCCTTATTGCTCCCAAGGCAAACCTCAATATTATCAAAAACTACGAGGTAATCGAAAAACGCCCCGTAGAGTTGCCTTCTACCATCAAAGGTATTTGTAAGTGTATGAATCCCAAATGTATAACCAATTCAGAGCCGATGTCTACCAAGTTTGATGTTATATCAAAAGAACCGCCGGCTTTGCGTTGTTTTTATTGCGGCAAAGTTACCGACCGCGAACATTTTGTTATCATATAAAAATTTATAAAAAATGGCAAAAAAATTAGAAGACTACATTACCACCATACCCGATTTCCCCGAAAAGGGAATAATGTTTCGCGATGTAACAAGCGTGCTTGAAAGCGGCGAGGGATTGCGACTATCAATCGACGAACTTTACAACCTGACCAAAGATGTTGATTTCGACGTAGTTGCAGGTGCAGAAGCTCGTGGATTTATTTTTGGAATGCCGCTTGCCTACAAAGCTGGAAAGCCTTTTGTACCTGTGCGCAAAAAGGGAAAACTTCCTCGCGACACATATCAGCAAACCTATAATCTCGAATACGGCACTGCCACAATAGAGATTCACAAGGATTCTATCAAACCCGGACAAAGAGTAGTACTTGTTGACGACCTTATTGCTACCGGTGGCACAATCGAAGCCGCTGCCAAATTGGTAGAACAATGCGGCGGTATTGTGGTTAAAATATTGTTTTTGATAGAGTTAGAAGGTCTCGAAGGCCGCAAAAAACTATCGAAATACAATGTGGCTTCGGTGGTAAAATATCCGGGCAAATAAACACTCGCTTATTTAGGATACTCTATACGAGCGTGATAAATATTTATCAGTTTCTCCTTAAACAGTTCCTTTACCTTGTCGATGTCTCTAAACGTTAGATTGGTATTGTCGAACTGTTTTTGGGCAATCTGACCGTTTATAATATTGTCTACAAGGTTGCTAATGGTAATGGTGTCGTAAGTTTTGAGACTTTTTGACGCAGCCTCGATAGAATCCGCCATCATCACAATTGCATTTTCTTTGTTCAACGGACGCGGACCGGGATAGGTAAATTTATCGTCGCAATCCTCGTCGGGATGCTCGTTTTTGTACATTTTGTAAAAATATCCCGCCTTCGACGTGCCGTGGTGAGTTTTGATAAAGTCGATTATCTGAGTGGGCAATTTGTATTGTTTGGCAATATTAACGCCTTTAACCACGTGATTTATAATAATTTCGGCACTTTTTAGATAATCGAGTTTATCGTGAGGATTAATGCCTGTTACCTGATTTTCAGTAAAATAGAGCGGTGCAGTAAGTTTGCCAATATCGTGATAAAGGGCTCCGGTGCGTGCAAGGTGAGGATTACCGCCTACTTGAAAAATTGCGGCTTCGGCAAGGTTTGCCACTTGGGTGCAATGTGCAAAAGTTCCGGGGGCTTCTTCGGCTAATCGCCTGAGCAACGGACGGTTAGAGTCGGCAAGTTCCACAAGTGTAACATCGCTCAATAGTCCAAATACTTTTTCAAAAAGATAGATGGCAGGATAAGCCAAAAGCAACAGCATACTATTGATACCCAAATAGATAAGGTTTCGCCAATTGGTACCGTCAATATTGCCGTTGTACATAAATTCAAAGCTCAGGTACACCAGAGCGTAAATCACAAAGCAAATAAACGATGTGCGGAATACCAATCCACGACGGTTGATTTGCTGCAACGAAATAATCATAAAATATCCCGGCACAAACTGCATTACAAAATATTCAAACGAGTTGGGCACAACAAAACCAGTTGCTACACAAGCCATTATGTGGAAAAACAACGCCGTTCGGGTGTCGAAAAATGTCTTGATAATCAATGCCAATAGCAAAAACGGCACAACCCATATACTAAACAAATTGTAGCGAATTACAAGACTCATACCCACAATTACCAAAGTCATTAGGCTGAGTATCAGCATTGAATACTTGGTTTGAAAGAAAATTTCCTTGCGGAAAGTTTTCAAAAACATGTAGATGAGCGCAAAAAAGAGGATAAACACAATAGCCTGACCAAGAAATGTGTAATTGTAGCCCGCTCCGTGGTCGCTTTGCTCGTATTCGCGGCGAAGCGATTCAAGTATGCGAAACTCCTCATCGCCCACCATTTCGCCTTGGAAAATTATTCGCTGACCTTGCTGCACAATTCCGCGGGTCAAAGACATATTGTTAATTGTCTCATTTAAAACCTTTTGCGTAGTGGTTTCGTCGTAGTTGAGGTTTTGTTCAAGCCATTGATTCGGGTTGAGACTTTCTACAATTTTTTCGATATTTTTAAACTCGGTATCGGTCATTTTGCCTGCCGATTCGGACATAAAAGCGCGTATACAATTCTTTACATAAAGGTATGCCGCCTTGTTGGTAAACACCTCTGAAAAGCGTTTTTGAGTGGTGATGTCGCCGTCGCGAATAAGGATAACGCGGTCTTTGAGGTCGGTGCCGTCGGCAAGGTTCTCAGTTTCAATAAGTCCGTTGGTGTAAACAAAATTGAGCGACGAATAAACCGTATTGCGAAAATTATGGTAAATATCCTTAGTGCCAATGAGAGTGTCGTTTATGGTGTCGGTTCGTCCCACATATTCTTTCATCAGCGAATTGTAGGCGGTGATAAAACGCTCCACATTATCAATTTGCACCTTGTTATCTTTGTTGAAATACTGCATAGCATCGTCGATGAGAGTATTTTTTTCCTCCTCCAACTGTTCGGCGCTTTTGTAAATAGCAAAATCAAACGGTGCAATAAGGTTTTCGTGTTTCCACGGGCTGCCCTTTTGGTATTCGTATTTAAACTTTCCCTCCTTAGGCAACACGTAAAGTATTATTAATACAGCAATTACGTAAATAAGTATTCTAAAAATACTTGACCACGTATTAATTAGCGAGCGATTTCTCTGTTCCATTTTTACATTTGATTGGATAATCCAAAAGCAAAGGTAGTAAAAAAATGATTTTATATATAAATTTGGAAGATTTTTTTTGGCTGGGCTTTTTTACACCACCACTTCAAATATTTCCTTGTCGCCAAATTGCATCATCTTGCTGCCCGAAACCTTGCTTTTGTTGAAATTAAAACTCAACATATAACCCTTGTTAACATGGTAAAAATCAAGATATTCGGTGAGTTGTTTTTCGCCGCGAGTGTTGTAGGCATCGCCGCGCCAAATTTTCATTTCGATGACGTATTGAACGCCTAAGTAATCAATAATCATATCGGTACGGGAGCGGTCGCGGGTTTCGGCTTCGATGTAGTAATTACCTATGCCATTGATGATTGGACGGATATAAAGCATAAAGAACCGACGACCTTCCTCCTCCTTAAATTCGATGTCGTTGCCGCCATAAATGTCGTTGAAATGCACGGCAAAACGTTCGAGAATTTTGTCCATCAGGAGTTTTCCATCTTCAACGAATTGACTTTTTTCGATGCTACCTTTGTCGTAAAGACGGCAACTTGCTTGCTCTTCTGTGTAAAAAAGATTATACATCCAAGTTTCAAGTATTCGATTGAAAATCTGCACTTTACCGTTTACATCTTTTATATAGTTGAACATCGCCGCAATTTCGATGTGCTTGTAATACGTGTTAAAACTTTGCTCATAACCGTTGTAAAGGATGTCTTTCAGTAGTTCCTTCATCTTGGGAAAATCCTCCAACTTTTTAGCCAAGTCGTCAAAGAAAGTGTTCTTTTCGTCCAGTAACATTTTCACAGCCTTCAAAAAACCATCTTTGTTCCAACCCAGTTTTTTGGTGTCGATTATTTGGCACAACCGCGATACAAAAAACGGATAGCCCGACGAATAGTCCCAAACCATCTGCGCCATTTCAGAAATGTCCATTCCAGTTTGATGGTCGTTTTCGTAATCTTGAAGCATCTGCGCTATGCCGTCTTTATGCAGCGACATATCTTCGTCAAACGGCACGGCAATGTTCCACGGCGAATTGTATTGGTGGTCAGAGTCGGGACGTACTTTGAGTTTGAGGTTTTTGATGTCAAAAACACTCGCAAGAATAATGGATTTAAATGTTGGAACTGTTTTGCGTTTTAGATATTTGTTTCGCAACATTCTCAGCAACTCGATAAACGATTCGTAGTTGCTGGCGTTGTCCACTTCATCGATGAAAAGGACTATTGGAACTGAACTTTTTGCGCAAATATCCGACACAGACTTTTCGAAAATTTCAAAAGGAATCTCTTTCTTTTCGGCATACGTGGAAAGCAATCCTGAAATCATCTGTTTTACAACATCTTGCAAACAACTGATATTAACGTACTCAAACGTCATTTGTATCTGTTCCCAAAATGAATAAGCGATGGTCTCTTTGCTTTTGAAATTGTTGCTGCCCAACGCCTCAAAACTAATCGAAAACACAACGTAATCATTTTTCAACCGTTCAGCCAAATGGTAAAGAGTGGTTGTCTTTCCGTATTGACGTCCACGGTTGATGGTGATATATTCGCCATCGGCAACACGGTTTACAATGTCGTCGAGACGTTTAGTGATGTCCACCATATAATGATCTTCGGGGTAGCACGTGCCCGTTGTGTTGAATTTGCGCATAGTCGTAATAATTTTGAGCAAATATAATAAAAAACTTGGAATAACTGAATAGTACATTCAATTATTTGCATAATCAACACACAAAAAAGAATAATCATCCAACGCTATTAATTTATTTACATTAATAATGACTGCATTGAAAAAAGTTTTTTAAATTTGCATAAATTCACGAATTCAAATTATGAGTGCAAATATCATTGTTTATTTTCCATACGTGGATAATTATAAAGAATTATTGGAAAACAATCTACTGATCACTTTTGATGATAAAGGTTATCAGGAAGATTATCAAATCCGTGATAGTTTTTTCTCTCGTTTTTTTGATGCACTGTCGGATACGACAGCAATAGTATATGGTGCATATTATGCGAAAGATCAATGGTTGAGACATATATATTTCGATATAATTCGAGCCTTGAATCTCAAAGATATATGGATTTTTAACGAGATGATAGTGTATCATTATTATGACGAAAGTAATCCCATTCCAAGTTTTTATGATTTTTTGAAATACATAGAGGAAAATGGTAATGAAATTGGCGGTATCAAAGTTTATGAATACAATTTGTCTGATTTAGAATATGACGACGAAGGTTGGTGTACAAACTATCATTCAGTATGTCACGATAGTTTCACCGACTGTTTTCAAGAAGTAAAAGAGATTGAAGACAAATATAATGTTATAGTTATAGGGTTACACAAATTTGACCAACATTATATCCGCGTACTAAGAGAAAATAGTTCAGAGGTAGAATTATTAGATCCAAGCACAGGAGAATTTAAACCTTTTAATAAGTGATAATCATTTTGTCAAAGCGAAACACATAATCATTATGACCGAGGAAAGAGCATTACAAATAATCAAGACCGGCGAAACGGCAAGCATAGAATTTAAACGCTGTGGCAACGGTATTCAAAAGGATACTTACGAAACCGTTTGCGCTTTTTTAAATCGTTTCGGCGGCGAATTATTTTTGGGAGTGGAAGATGACGGTAATATATCAGGCATTCCTGAAAATGCTGTTGCTCAAACAATTAAAAACTTTGTAAACATTACCACAAATCCGGCAATGTTTAATCCTATTGTATGCATCAATCCGGAAGTGTTGGAACTAAAAGGTAAAAAGGTGTTGTATATCAGAGTAATACCGAGTTCTGAGGTTCATAAATACAAAAACGTTGTGTACGACCGTGCGGGAGATGCCGATATCAAGGTGAGCACCACTAACGATATTGCCCAAATGTACATCCGAAAGCAAAACATCTTCACCGAAAAAAGGATCTACAAATACGTCAAGCCCGAACATCTTCGTCTCGACCTTTTGCCTATGTGTCGTCAACGTGCAGTAAATAAGCGCTTTGACCATCCGTGGAAAAATATGAATGATATGGAACTTTTGCGTAGCGCAAAACTATATTCCGAGGATTTTTCTACGGGCGAAAAGGGGTTTAACCTTGCCGCCGTTATGCTCTTGGGACGCGATGAGGTGATTGGCTCTATTGTTTCGGCTTACAAAACAGATGCTATTTTGAGAGTAAGAAATCTTGACCGTTACGATGATAGGTTGATTGTAAATACCAATCTTGTAGAGAGTTTTGATCTTCTTATGGGTTTTGCTCAAAAACATCTTTGGGACAAATTTTATCTCGATGAATATCAACACAATGTAAGCGTCCGCGATAAAATAGCACGTGAAATGCTTGCCAACACATTGATTCACAGAGAATTTACAAGTCCTTATATTGCTAAATTCATCATCGAAAAAGACCGCATGTACACAGAAAACGCCTGTCGTGCAGCGCGTTACGGTATAATTACGCCAGAAAACCTTGACCCCATACCCAAAAATCCTATTATAGCATCGTTTTTCAATCAAATAGGCAACGCCGATGAATTAGGTTCTGGTACGCGTAATCTATTCAAATACACACAAATATACTCAGCCAAAAATCCAGAACTCTTTGAAGATGACATTTTCAGAAGTTCTGTTCCGTTAGATTTTGAGGAAGGGAAGGTTAGTGTAAGAATTAATGATGTTAATCTTGTCAATGAGACGAATGACAATAATAATGTACAACTAAGTGATATTCAGCAAAAAATCATTACATTAATGTCAGACAATCCACAAATCTCTTACACAGAAATAGCAAATAATTTAAAGAAATCACGTAGCATTATAGCGACTCAAATAAGTTCGTTACTGAAATTAGGTATCATTAAACACGAAGGATCAAAAAAGACAGGTTATTGGTATATTTCTATCCCATAAATCGGACTATAAATGGACTGTGAATATATATCGGACTATAAATCGGACTATAAATAGACTATAAATCGGACTATAAATTGGACTATAAATCGGACTATAAATCGGACTGTAAATTGGACTGTAAAAGTTCGGAGAAAAGTTCGGAGAAAAAGAATTTTTACTACCTTCGCCCAATAAAATAAAACACCAATTCTATGAACCACAACCTTTACGCCGCTGTTACAGAGTATTTTACCAAGGCGATGCCGGATGCTACTACGGAGTTGAAATTTGGAAATCCGTTTCAATTGCTGGTGGCGGTGCGGCTGTCGGCACAATGCACCGATAAACGAATCAATATGATTACGCCCGCTTTGTTTGAACATTTCCCCGATGCGGAAACAATGAGCAAGGCTTCGTTTGAGGAGGTTTTAAAATACACTAAATCAGTTTCTTATCCAAATTCAAAAACTCGCGATATTATTTCTGCGGCTAAAAAAATTGTGGAAGATTTCAATGGTGAATTACCCAAAACGGTAGAAGAACTTGAAACGCTTCCCGGTGTGGGTAGAAAAACCGCAAATGTGGTTGCATCAGTGCTTTACGGGGCTGAGGTGATGCCGGTAGATACGCATGTATTTCGTGTTTCGGCACGTATTGGTCTCACAGAAAATGCCAAAAATCCCAAACAAGCCGAGGAACAGTTAGAAAAAGGTTTTCCGCCGTCGGTAATTGGCAGGGCGCACCATTGGCTTATTCTTCACGGGCGGTATGTGTGCACAGCACGAAATCCCAAATGCGGAGAGTGCGGCATAACTGAGGTTTGCAAGTATTTTAACGACAACAAAAAATAAAAAAACGCCCGGTACAATGTACAGGACGTTTAATTTCTAACTCTCTCTATTTTATAAACTGTCAATATTTTCAGATTTTTTAGCCTTGCGATTAAAAAGCCAGCGGATAAACGAAACCACTACGTATGAGAATATTATCAGCGGCACTGCTATCCACTGCAAAACAATAAGCGATATTACAGCAAAAATCAAAAAGTTGTAAACCAATCTATTGTCGCTGTATTTGTAACTTTTCATTTTAAGCGAGAACATCGGCAAATTGCTAACCATCAGCAGCGAGAACAAAATGCACATTGGAAGCAGAAACTTGGCGCTACCAAACACAAACACCTGCAATCCGATAAGAGCAATAGTGGCTCCAAACGGAAAATCAGCGTTGCAAAGTGCGTGAGAAACAGTGTAGATCCAAAAATCTTCGGGCACCATAGCATTGATCAACGGAATAGATGCCACCAAGAGTGCGCACGCAGGTGTGGGCAATCCTTTGAAGCCATAGGCTTGTTCGGGGTCGATATTGAATTTGGCAAGACGCAAAACGCTGCAAATTACTATAAAGCAAGAACATACAAGAACTAAAATTATCGGCCAATCAAGAGTCCAAAGAGCGCCGTTAGCTCTGAGTGCCTGTTTCAACAATCCGAACATAATAGCCGTGGGTGCTACGCCAAAACTGATAGCATCAGCCAAAGAATCAAGTTGTTTGCCGAGTTCGCTCTGAGCATGGAGAAGTCTTGCCGCAAATCCGTCGCTAAAATCGCAAACACTTGCAAACAAAATTAAATAAGAGGCGTAAACAAGACCCGTGTCGCCGCTCAAAGCCATGAATGTGGCCAATGTTCCGCAAAGCGCACTTGTGCATGTAATCATGCTCGGCACAAATTTCAATTTTGATATTATTCCTGACATTTTGTTTTGTATTCTAATTTTTCATTAAAGTCTGCAAATTTAAGACCATTTTTGCGACTTAGCAAAAACAAAGTTTACTTTAATTTACATTTTATCGTTTTTCTTCGTAATATTCAAAACCATCAATGATGTCTAAATATACTCCGTCGAATCCTGCGTCAAGTATTTTGGGCAAATATTGTCCAAGAATAATCGACTGCCAATCCTTGTCCCAGTACTTAACTTTGTAGTTTCCACCCCAATCAGGATTTTCTTCATCAAGCCACGATGGAGGATTGTTTTTCCAATCGTTTTTCCAATAGAAACGATAATCTTCAGCTTCGCCTATCGACATATAACAGATAACCAAACGTTTGCCGCCGTTTTTCTTGTTGCGAAGGCGTTCAACGTCAGATGCTGTAAAAGGAGCTTCTTCGTAAAAAAACAAATCGGTGATGAGAACGTCAAAATTGGTGGCACAAACTTTAGAAATAAAGTCGTCTTTGGATGTAAAGTCTTCGAGTTGAAGTATATACAAGAAATTTTTGGCATCTTTGAGCGATTTAATATCCTTGGAATTTTCTTCGTAGGGAGTATATGAGGGAATGACGTTTAAATTGCGCTCAATTGCTTGATAACCAAGATATCCGGCAGCTGCATTCTTTTCGCGAGAGTCTTGCATTTTAGATTCTGTATTGCAATAATCGGTGCAGAGAATAACATTGCCGGCAGCTTTTGAACGGTCTAAATATCCGCGAAGCCATTTCACGTCGGAAGATGAAGTAGCCACATTGTCGGAAGGCGAACCATAAAAAATATCCTCCTGACCGTGCCCGTCGATGGCTGCAAGATAGTTGTCGGCAAGGGGGCTGTCAGATTCGTCGCCTGTGGTTACAAGTTGAATGCCGTTTTGAGGAATTACCGCAAAGCCCGATTTCTGAGCCTTAGCTTTTTTGCTTATTGATATTACAAATTGCCTCATCAAACCACGATAATCCGAAGGGTCAATATTTTCATCATCGTCAGAATTTTGATTATTTTGCTGATTTTGATTGTTTTGCTGTTCGTTTTGCTCCTGATTTTCTTTATTCTTAGATTCAGGATTGTCGTCTTTGCTGCATCCGCAAACCAACGCCAGAATGCATAAAAATAATGTTAGTTTTTTCATATCTAAATTTTTAAATTTGGCTGCAAAGATACGAAATTTATATTTTTGAAGATAATGTTTTACTTTTGCAAAAAAAACTTTTAGACAAAAATGAAAAAAATCGTCTTGATAATAGCTCTATGCATTACGCACACTATATTATATGCACAAATTGCAAAATACGGCAACGATTTTTTGAATATTGGTTCGTGTGCAAGAGAACAATCGTTGGGCGGATGTGCGGCGGCTTCGTCTGTGGGTGCGGCGGCAGGATATTGGAATCCGGCAAACCTTTCTGTGCCAAAGGGTTACAAAACTGATATTTGCGCTATGCACTGTTTTTATTTTGGGGGATTGGCCAACTACGATTTTGCCGCGGCAAGTTATCAAGCCGACAGTGCCACAGCCATAGGATTGTCGTTCGTTAGGCTCGGCGTTGACGATATTCAAAACACAATTTACCTTTTTGACGAAAACGGCGAACCCGATTTTTCGCGCATAACATATTTTTCCACAGCCGATTACGCACTCTATTTTTCGCTCGGACGGCAAATTCTTCGCATTCCGGGTCTTTATGCCGGTGCCAACGTAAAACTCATTTATAGAATGGAGGGGGAGTTTGCCCGCGCCTACGGATTTGGTATCGACCTTGCGGCTTCGTACAAAAAAAAGAATTTTGCCGCAGGAATAGTTTTGCGCGATGCTACCACCACTTTTGACGTGTGGAATATCAACCAAGAAAAATTCGACAGCACATATTTAGCCACGGGCAACAGCATTCCCGAAAACAGTGTAGAGCAAACCGCACCATCGTTGTTGATGTCGGCTGCCTACACACTGCATTTGGGAAAGTTTGCCTTTATGGGCGAAATTGGTGGGGAAATCACATTCGATGGTAAGCGTAATTACTTGATTCGTAGCGATTTTACATGTGTTAATCCCTGCGCCGGATTAGAAGTTTCGTTTATGGATATGGCGTTTGTAAGGTTCGGCATTTCAGATTTTATGAAAAACAACCACCTATATATCTCACGCACATATAGTTATGTTCCTTCATTAGGCGCAGGGGTCAAGGTTTCAAGATTTTCGTTCGACTATGCGTTTATGGACGCAAGCACAAATAGTTACGAGTATCGCAGCAATGTGTTTTCGCTTGGTGTGAGGTTTTAAAATTCCTCGGGATACTCGCCGGCTTTGGTTAGTTGGGCAAATTTTTCTACAACTATCGGACGGTCTTCCTTGTATGTTACGCCAAACCATTTTGCATTGCAAGTGAGCACTTTACAAGTAATTGTGCCGCTCTTGATAAGTCCGTCAACCACTGTGGGAATCAGAAATTCGGCTTTGGGTTTCGAGATATTATCTTTCAAGAATGTTGCAAAATCGCGTTGCAAATATCCGAAAAACGACGGCATAAAGCCCCAGAAATTCATCGAAACAGGCGATGATTCAGCAATTTCGGTTTTTGATTCGCCTTCGATAAAAACGATTTTGCCATTTTCGCGAATAATTTTGGTGCGTTCTACCACGTCGGAAAGGTTTCCGTTGGCATCGGTGGTGCATACTCCGCGCGAAACTGTGCCGTAATCTGAAAGTGTGTTGGTAACAGGATAGCCCACCATGCAATATTTGTCTTGCTCGGTATCTTTCAATGTTGCAAAATACTCACAGATAGTTTGATAAGCCTCTTTGCCATAAAAATCGTCGGCATTGATTACTGCAAACGGTTCTTTGATAACATTGCGTGCTGCAAGAATTGCGTGACCTGTACCCCACGGTTTTTCGCGGTCGGCGGGCAAAGTAAAGCCTTCGGGAAGGTCGGTTTTATCTTGAAAAACATATTCAGCGGGCAAATGCTGACGCACTTTGGGCAATACAAGTTCGTTGAAATCTTTTTCGATGTCGCGGCGGATTACAAACACAACCCTGCCGAAACCTGCGCGTGCGGCATCAAAAGCCGAATATTGAAGAATAGTTTGTCCCGAAGGACCAAGTTTGTCAATCTGTTTCAAACCGCCATAACGGCTTCCCATACCGGCGGCCAATACTAATAAAGTGGGTTTCATCATATCAAAATTTTACGTATTTAATAGTGCAAAGGTACATTTTTTAGCGAAACACAGCATTAAGAAAATAAGATTTTTATAATTTTGCCGCGATTTATTAACATTAAAAAAAAATTTAAAACAATAATATGAGCAACAACAGACACCCCAAAGGTCTTTACCTTTTGTTTGTTACCGAAATGGCTGAGCGTTTCAGTTATTACGGCATGAGAGCATTATTTGTGCTATATCTTGTGGCGGCATTTTTTACCGACGAAATGGCGTCAGAAATTTACGGTTCGTACACCGGTTTGGTTTACCTTACACCGCTTTTGGGCGGATACATTGCCGATAGATATTGGGGCAACCGTCGCTCCATTATTTTTGGAGGATTGATTATGGCAATTGGACAATTCCTTATGTTTGCCTCGGCTTGCTTTGTAAATCAGTCGATTATGGAAGCAAACGGACCTATCAACGACAACGTAAACAATTCACTTTCGCTATTTTTGATGTTCACCGGTTTGGTTTTCTTGATTTTTGGAAACGGATTTTTTAAGCCAAACATCTCAACCATGGTGGGCGACCTTTACGAAAAAACCGACAGCCGCAAAGATTCGGCTTTTACAATATTCTACATGGGTATCAACGTGGGAGCATTTATTGCGCCGCTCATCTGTGGTTCGCTCGGCAACGGCAACTGGACCAACCCCGGAAACTTCAAATGGGGTTTCTTCTGCGCAGGTGTGGCAATGGTGCTTTCGGTACTCGTATTTTGGCTATTCAAAGATAAAGTGCTCAAAACTCCTGAGGGACTGCAAATTGGACTTCCTCCGGCACAAAGCGAACTACGTCACGAAAAAGACGAACTTGCTCACCAAGAGGCAATTGCACATCATCAAGAAAAAGCCGACGTACACAATTCGCCATTCCGCTTGTGGGGCTGCATCATTGGCGCGGCTGTAATGTTTGTGCTATTCTCCTTAGGCTCAGAAAGTTTCAACGATTACATTTCGGCTGCAATTTACTCTATTTCGCTTGCATTGCCCGTGTTTATCATCACCGACCGCGGACTCACCAAAGACGAAAAAAGCCGCATCGGAGTTATCTATATTATAGCGGTGTTTGTAATCTTCTTTTGGAGTGCGTTTGAACAGGCTGGTTCGTCGCTAACACTGTTTGCTGAAAAACAAACCGACCGAACTATTGGCGATTGGGAAATGCCCACAACATGGTTTCAATCTATCAACCCAATAGTTGTTGTATGCTTTGCTCCAATTATGGCAATGCTTTGGCAGTTTTTGGCTAAGAAAAAAATGGAACCCTTCTCACCCGCAAAACAGGCTATCGGCTTAATGCTCTTAGCCATTGGATATGTGGTAATTGCATTTGGAACTCACGGATTAGACGCTAACGCAAAAGCCTCTATGTGGTGGTTGTTTGCTCTCTACTTTATACACACAATTGGCGAGTTAAGCCTCTCACCCATAGGACTTTCGATGGTAAACAAACTTTCACCCGCACGTCTTGCATCATTGTTGATGGGCGTATGGTTTATGAGCAACGCCGCATCAAACATCTTGGCTGGCAAATTGGCAACCCTCCTACCCGGTGCCAACGGCGAAACCAAATCATTTCTCGGTTTTGAAATCACCAACTTGACAGAATTTTTCATGCTCTTTGCAATAATGGCAGGAGCGGCATCAATAATACTTTTTGCCCTTTGCCCGATGTTAAAGAAAATGATGAAAGGGGTGCAGTAACATATTAATAATGAAGAATATGCCGGTTATCGTGATTTTTTTTGGATTACTCTACATAGGAGCATGCTTTTATCTATACATGCGTATGCGCTGCGCAATTCCTCTTGCCAACACAGGTTGGGGCATTGCGGTGCGTATATTATATATAGTGTTGTGCGCAAGTTTTTTTATTGGTTTTGCACTTCAACGAAACCATTTGGTACTGTCGCAACCGTTTGTTACCACAGGAAACTGGATGCTTGCCGCCGCACTTTACCTATTTTTGATATTTTTTGTAATCGACATAGCCCGCATTGTCAACGCCATATCTTTTAAGGCAGAATGGCTTACATTCCGCTACAAACCGGGCGATGCCAAGGCAGAACTTTTTGCCACCGTGGGAGGAATAATCTGTGCCATTATACTCATTGTAGGCTATTTCAACGCGCACAATCCCACACGTCGCGAAATCACATTTCACACCCAAAAAGAGATACAACGGCCATTTAAATTCGTATTAGTCAGCGATGTACATTTAGGTCAAGTAAACGGCGACCGATTTTTCACCACCCTTGCCAACCGCATCAACGCCGAAGACGCTGATTTTGTGGTAATTGCTGGTGATTTTTTCGATGGCAACCCCACGCCGGTGCTTTATAGTCACGCCGATTCGATACTCCGCTCAATAAAAACACGCTACGGAATATATGCCGTAAATGGCAATCACGAGTGGATTGGCGATGTCTACACTGCCGACGAATTTATGCAAAAAAACGGCGTAACTGTGCTACGCGATTCTACTGCGCAACTGCCCCTTGGCGTAACAATTATTGGTCGCGAAGACCGTTCAGAGCGTCTCCATCCTGATAGCAAACATCACGGTTGCAAATCGTTAGAATCATTAGTTGAAAATATCGACCGCACCAACTACCTTATCAACGTAGACCATCAGCCCTACAACCTCCCCGAAGCGGAGCAAAACGGCATCGACCTTCAACTTTCGGGACATACTCACCACGGGCAATTGTTCCCCTTAAACTTTCTCACCTCCAAAATCTACGAATGTTCGTTTGGACAGCACCGCAGAGGCAACACCGACTACTACGTTTCGTCAGGCTACGGCACATGGGGTCCACCGATTAGAACCACGTGCAGACCTGAGATGGTGGTTATCAATGTGGAGAGATAAAAAAATCAAAAAAAAATCTCAAAATCGAATACACCTTGGATTATTTTTTGTATATTTGAGTTATTAAAAAAGAAAAAATAGAACTCAACCTTACAATTAAATATATGAACTCCAAGACGGTACAATCGGGCATATTACGCGTGGCACTATTAGGCGCTGTAATAATGATTATTGCATTGATACTTTATTATATGTTTCAATACAAGCAGTTAAACGCCGTGCGCGAATACTCCAAAAAAGATAAAGAACTGCTTATCGACCGAATATTAAGCGTTACCTACCATCAATACACCAACATTGTGCACGACAACTCTGCTTGGGACGAGTGCTACCAAGCTATGTGCGAAGGCAACAAAAAATGGCTCGACGACAATATCGGCTATATGATTGATGGATACAAGGCCGCCGCCGTGGGAATGTTCGACACTCTTGGCATCATCAAATACGAAAACCGAGCAGCGGGAATGGAAAACATACCATTCTATCCATTTGCAGGTGCAGATATGGGGAATCTCTTTACCAAAGAGCTGTTTCCGCATTTTTATGCTAAGTTTGAAGGCAAGCACTTTGTATATTTCTGCTCGTGCCTTGTGTCGGCAGCCAGCATCAACAGCCGCAACGAAAAACCGCGCGGCTATATGATTTTTGTAAAAGAGATTGCCGAAGAAGATATCAACCTTATGAGCATAGCCCTCGGTGGTATGCATATGACCTTTGCCCAAGACGATAAAGCCTATACCGACACAGTTAAGGCTGTTGCTCCGATGGCTGTTACCAATCGCGAACTTGTAAACTACACCAACAAGCACGTGGCATATATGTGTTTTTGCTACGAAGATATGCTGTCGAAACAGTTGAACCAATTTGTGCCTATATTCCTACTGATTGCATTTTTATGTCTTGGAATATTCTTTGCCATAATGCTTTACGTAAAAGTGAAGGTAACAAAACCGCTTTCACAAATTGATGAATCGTTTAAATCAGAAAAAACCGACAGCATTGTACCTCTAAAATCCGAAACCAACGAATTTGGAGTGATTTCGCGGATGATGGAAGACTTTTTTGAGCA
This sequence comes from Bacteroidales bacterium, assembly GCA_017962175.1. Taxonomy (GTDB): domain Bacteria; phylum Bacteroidota; class Bacteroidia; order Bacteroidales; family UBA3824; genus UBA3824. The sequence goes on from JAGCVU010000229.1 coordinate 41,544, forward strand.
AAAAAACAGTCTCAAACAACTCAACGAAGAACTTGCAACTCAAAAATCTGAAATTTTGATGCAAAACGAGGCTTTGCAGCAGCAAAAAGAGGAAATTCTGGTTCAAAGCGAAAACGTTAATATGCTCAACGAGGAGTTGCGCACTATCAACGATGACCTTGCCGCTCAGAAACTGCTTTTAGAGATGCGAAACCACGAAATCACAGCTGCCAACAATCAGTTGACTTCGGGCATTAACTACGCAAGTCGTCTGCAATCTGCTATGGTTCAAGCAGTAGCGCCTAATTACAGTATTTTCCGCAACTACTTTGTAATATATCATCCAAAAGATATCGTTGGCGGTGATTTCTATTTCGCCAAAAAAGTCAACAACCTTATTATTGCCGCTATGGGCGACTGCACAGGACACGGAGTTCCGGGTGCTATACTTGCCAGCATGGGACTTTCATTCCTCAACGAACTCATCAACGATCGTAAGGGCAGCGACATTTTGCCGGGTGAAATTCTCGATGAACTTCGCAAAAAAGTGACCTCGGCTCTCGGTCTCGACCAAGATGGACAATTGCGCAACGACGGTATGGACATTGCTCTGCTTATCTACGATGCAACTACCGGTTTAGGTCATTACGCCGGCGCACAACGCCCGATGGTATTGGTTCGCGACAACACAATACAAACCATCAAAGGCGACTCAATGCCTATCGGACACTTTATTTTAGACAAAAACTTTTCTACTGTAACTATTCAGTTGCAAACCAACGACAAAATATATCTCTATTCTGATGGCTGTACCGACCAAAACGGTGGAGAGTTTAACCGCAAAATTATGTCTAAGAACTTTAAAGACAAAATCTTGGAATTCTCCACAATGCCGTTTGAAAAACAAAAAGGAGCGTTGGAAAAATTCATCTTCGACTGGAAAGGCGACAAGATGCAAACCGACGACATCACACTTTTAGCTTTCGAAATATAAAAGAACAACAGATAAAAAAATGTCCGAAGCAAATTGCTTCGGACATTTTTTTATGAACTAAACTTTTTAAAACTAATCAATCAAATTAGCTTCAATTTGTTGAGCCTCGGTAACGTGGATTTGTTGTCCGTCGTTGAAACAAACGATAAACGATTGTTTGAGGTTCATTCCCATTTCAGCTTGTTGAGCCTCTTCGTAACTGCGGTAGCATCCGATCCAGTATTTGTAGAAACCATCGCTCTGACGCTCGTCGATTTTAAGGTTGCCCTTGTAAAGACGTTGAAGTTTACGTTGGCTCCATTTACGTTTGTCGGCGCAAATCTGAATACGATAAGCAAGACCCTCGTCGGGATTGTCAGAAGTAACTCTTCTTTGACGTCCGGCATTCTGAAGGTTGGCTATACGGCGTTGTGCCTCACTCACATATTTACCGTTGGGATATTTGTTGATGTACTTTTTGTATGCATCAATAGTGTTAACCGCAACAGTAGAATTCCAAAATGATTGTTCAGCGGCAGCTTCTTGATTTTTGCGTTCCTCTTGAGTGTAAAGAAGTTTAAGAGCGCTGTAGCAGTTGTCGCCTGCACTTTGGAATTTCGACTTGCACGAAGCCATATCAGATTTCAAAGTGCTGTAAGTTTTGGTTTCCAGCGATTTAGCAGTGAGTTTTCCGTAAGGCGAAAGTTTAGCAGAGCCGTCTTGCAAGTCGTTTTCAGCATCGCTCAAATAAGAATCGGCTTGGCTCTTGTCGCTCGGGTATATAAACTCAGAACCTTCAATCACTTGTTTGTAAATATCGTAAAGCGAAGTGTACGATTTTTCGTAGAGTTTGGTAGCCTTGATACGCAGCGATTTGGCCTCGGCAGATTTTTTCTCGCCTTTTTTTAGTTTGCCTTTTTTGCTGCTGTTGAGAAACTTACCGTTGGCTTTGTCTTGCGACTCAGCCTGTGCCACAAATTTTTCACCCTTGGTGATATCATCCTGAAGCTTTAAAAGCGATGAGTTTTGCTCGTCGGTAAGTTGGAAGTGCGAAAGGAGGTCGAACATGTCGGGATCCTGAGCCTGTGTAAGACCGGGAAACGACAACATTGCCGCCAAAAGTGCTGATGGTATTAATACTTTTTTCATGCTGGTGTTAATTTAGTTTTTTTAATGTCTTATATATAACTTGACTTTTACAAAATTATTGCCAAACTAAATCTTATCCAACGCCTGCTTGATATCGGCTATAATGTCGTCAGCATTTTCGATACCCACTGAGAAACGGATAAGGTCGGGCTGAACACCTGCAGCTATCAACTGCTCGTCGGTTAACTGACGGTGAGTATGACTTGCGGGGTGAAGCACACACGAGCGGGCATCTGCCACATGCGTTACAATGGCAACAAACTTGAGACTATCCATAAACTTGATCGACTCTTCACGTCCGCCCTTAATACCAAAGCAAAGAACGCCACATGAACGTCCACCGTCAAACTGTTTTTGAGCAAGTTTGTAGTAAGGATTGCTCTTGAGACCGCTATAATTGATCCAAGCAATTTTGGGATGATTTTCCAAAAATTCAGCCACTTTCTGAGCATTTTCGCAATGACGGGGTACACGCAAGTGAAGTGTTTCCAAACCGATATTCAACAAAAATGCGTTCATCGGGCTTTGAATTGAACCTAAATCTCTCATCAACTGTGCAGTAGCTTTGGTAATAAAAGCCTTTTTGCCAAAAGCCTTGGTGTAAGCCAATCCGTGGTACGATTCATCGGGCTGTGTAAGTCCGGGGAATTTGTCGGCATATTTTTCCCAATCAAAATTTCCGCTATCAACAATACAACCACCAACTGCAAGTGCATGACCATCCATATATTTTGTGGTAGAGTGTATTACGATGTCGGCACCCCATTCAAACGGACGACAGTTGATAGGAGTGGCAAAAGTATTATCAACGATCAACGGCACACCGTGTTTTTTTGCAATACGCGAAAATTTCTCAAAATCAAGCACATGGCAAGTAGGATTAGAGATAGTTTCGGCAAAAAGACATTTGGTATTTGGGCGGAATGCCTTAGAAATTTCCTCCTCTGAAGCGTCTGAGTCTACCATAGTGCACTCAATACCGAGCTTCTTCATAGTCACCAAAAAGAGGTTGTAGGTGCCGCCGTAAATATTCTTGCTGCTGACAAAATGGTCGCCAGCCTCGCAGATATTGAAAACAGAATAGAAGCTTGCAGCCTGTCCCGACGAAGTAAGCATAGCAGCCACGCCGCCTTCAAGGTCAGCAATTTTAGCAGCCACAGCATCGTTGGTTGGATTCTGCAAACGTGTGTAGAAATACCCCTCGGCCTTCAAATCAAAAAGGTCGGCCATAGCGGCAGTGTTTTCATATTTGAAAGTAGTACTCTGAAAAATAGGCAGCACGCGGGGATCACCGCTTTTGGGCTGCCAGCCCGACTGTACGCATACAGTCTCCAATGATTTCTTTTCTGACATTGTGTTGTTTATTAAAATAATTTTGACACAAATATAAAAAAAATTTTTATTTCTCAGTAATTTGCAAGAAATTTGCGTAGTGAAAATATTAGAGTTTAATTAAACACACACGATATGACAAAAAAAATAATGATGTTAGCAACCATTTTGTGTTGCGCAACTATCTGTTTTGGACAAAAAAACGGATTAGACAAAATCGACTTTAGCAAATCTGCAGCCGCAAACCTCAACAACATCAAGGCTATAGAAGCCGGAATGAAATACGTAGGTCAAAGCGCATACAAGTCGGTAGACAAGAACATATCGGCGGGTGGATACTACATTTCCACATCCGAAACCACCAACGGTATCTACAACGCGTTTCTCAAAGATCTGAAAGACAACGGTCTTAACGACATTTACGAAACTTGCAAAGTGAACGGCGAAGGCTGGATGAGCTTAAGCGAAGCTTTTGAATCAGCTTCCAAATCTTACCACACCGACGGCAAATGGAACGAATATCCGGTAGTAAACATCACCAAAGAAGCTGCCGAAACATTCTGCCTTTGGTTTACAAAACTTTACGCAACATACAACGGTGCTAAATTCAACAATGCAGAATTCCGTTTGCCCACCGAGAGCGAATGGATTGTAGCTGCTGCAGGTGGAACCGAAAACGCCATGTACCCTTGGGACGGCAAATTCTTACGCAATAAAAAAGGTGAATGGTGTGCCAACTTCCACGTAGCCGGCGAAGAAAACATCCGACTCAACAAAGAAACCGGCAACGTTGAAATTCTCGACGATAACGTTCTTTACCAAACCACACTTGTACCTGTAAAATCTTATGCTCCAAACAAATACGGTTTGTATCAGATGGCTGGCAACGCTGCAGAACTTACCGCAGAAGGCAAAGTAAAAGGCGGTTCGTGGCATAGCTACGGATACTATATGCAGATTGCAGCCGACGACGAGTACGGTAGCGACAAACTGCCCAACCCATTCACAGGATTCCGCCTTGTGATGAAGGTTCGCTAATAGTTAAAAAACATTATACACTGCAATAACGCCGTTTAACACGGCGTTTTTTATACATTTCTACACCTTATATATATAGATTATGAAACAGATAATAATAATTGCAGCGATACTGATACTCGGATTGCAAAATATTCATGCTCAACAAAAAGTCGAGGTGAAATGGCTGACCTTTGAAGAAGCCGAAAAACTCGACAGCACCGACCACCGACCGTTTCTTATCGATGTGTATACCGATTGGTGCGGTTGGTGTAAACGTATGAGTGCGGTAACATTCGCCAATCCAAACATCGCAAATTACATCAACCAAAACTTTTACCCCATAAGGTTTGATGCAGAAACTTCCGACACTATAAAATTCAGAAACAAAGAGCACAAGAGCAACGGCAAAGTAAACGAACTTGCGATAGAATTGCTTCACGGACGGCTCTCCTACCCCACTATCGTATACATCGACCGCGACTCTAACGCTATGCCGGTGCCCGGATATATGGAACCAAAAGACATAGAGCCTCTGTTGGTATATTTTTCGGAAAACGTTAGCCGAAACGCATCGCCGGAAACCTTCAAAAACGACTTTATATTCACATTTCCAAAAGTTTACGCCGAAGAAATCAAAAATACTGAGAAAGCCCTAATGCCCGACACTACCGGCAAAATCGAATGGCTTTCGATCGAAGAAGCGTTTAAAAAAGCGGAAAAAGACCCTAAACCTATTATGATAGACCTTTGGATCGACTTTTTTCCCACAGGTGTAAAATACTCAATATCAGGCAACATTGCCACACAAACTGTGTTCAAAGATAGCGAACTATGCGATTATATCAACAAAAACTACTATCCCGTAAAATTCTACGCTGCATCGCAAGATACCGTAAAAGTGTTTGGACAAACGTTCACAGGTTTGGGAGAAGGTATGCCGCACCAACTTACAACAGCTCTTATGAACAATAGTTACACATTTCCTTCGGTATTTTTCTTCAACAAGCAAAGGCAATTCATCTCAAGAATCAACGAGTATTTCGACTCTAAAACATACAAAATTATTTTACAATACTACGCCGAAGAGGCTTACCTAAAAGAAAAATTCGGCGACTTTTACAAACGCAACAAAAATGGACGATAAAAAATCGCTCTTAGGTCTTACCCTGAGCCAACTTACAGATATTACAGCCCAACTCGGCATACCCAAATTTGTAGCAAAACAAATTGCAGATTGGCTATACAAAAAAAACGTGAGCTCAATAGAACAGATGACCAATCTGTCGAAAAAAGTTCGCGCACAGTTGGAAGAAAACTATATTGTAGGTATGTATCCTCCTGAAAAAGAAACAGTTTCGACCGACGGTACAAAAAAATACCTGTACCGAGTTTGCAACGATCGTTTTATCGAAGCAGCTTACATTCCCGACCGTGATCGTGCCACATTGTGCGTGTCGGTACAAGCAGGCTGCAAAATGGGTTGCAAATTCTGCAACACTGGTTTGCAAGGCTTCGGAGGCAATCTTTCTACCATAGAAATTCTCAATCAGATAGTTAGCCTTCCGGAATATTCCACGCTCACAAATCTGGTGTTTATGGGTATGGGCGAACCATTAGACAATCTCGCAAACGTATTGTCTACCTTAGAAATACTCACAGCCGACTATGGATTTGCAATGAGTCCTCGTAGAATAACCCTATCAACCGTGGGTCTGATAAAACATCTTGACGAATTTATCGAAAAAACCGACGTACATCTTGCAGTAAGCGTTCACAATGCATTTTCCGACCAGCGAGTAGAGATAATGCCCATAGAAGCCACCAATCCTCTGCAAAAAGTAATCGACATTGTAAAGAAATACGACTTCCGCCATCAGCGAAGATTTTCTGCCGAATACATTATGATAAAGGGCGTTAACGATTCACCGGCACACGCTCGACAACTTGCCAAAGTGCTTTCACCAATACCGTCGAGAGTAAATCTAATACGCTACCACGCACATCCGGGCAGCGAATTTGAATCGTCATCTGAAATCAGAATCAAAGAATTTCAAGAGATACTCAACGCCAAAAACATCACCACCACCATACGCGCATCACGAGGTGAAGATATTTTTGCAGCTTGTGGACTACTGAGTACCAAAGAGTTACAAAAAAATTAACATTCATTCACAAAATGAACAAAATGAATAGACACAACATTGCCGATAACAATGTAAATTTGTGACGTAAAAAGAAAAGAAAATTACTTCAATGCTTAAACGATAATAGAAGCGATAAAAACGATAAAAAACACATCACAGCAAACAAATAAAAAGCAGGTAAAACATAAGAGAGACATAAAAGAAAGAACGAAAGAAACTATAGCTCAAATAACATCATTTTAAACACACTCATATTCATATTTTTATTGTTTTAGTTTTTTATGCAGCCTTAGTTAAACTATTACCTACTCCAAAATCCGATAGTCATATCGGATTTTTTTTGTATATACCTAATTGTGGGGATAATACGATTTTGCATTTCAGTTGCAAAACTTGCGCTATAAATTTGCGGCATAATAAACCATAAAACATAAACATTATGCAAGAGATTATCCACATTATCAACGAGATGTCGCCCTATTTGCTTTTGGGCTTTCTTTTGGCGGGACTTATGCACGCTTTTATTCCGCAACAGTATTATTCAAAATACCTTGCCAAACCAAATTTCCGCTCAGTTTTGAACGCTACTCTGTTTGGTATTCCACTACCGCTTTGCTCGTGCGGTGTTATTCCCACGGCAATGTCGCTTAGAAAAGAGGGCGCATCAAAAGGTGCTGCCACATCGTTTTTGATAGCAACTCCACAAACCGGCGTGGATTCGATTATTGCCACATCAAGCCTTATGGGATTGCCTTTTGCAATTATAAGACCCATTGCGGCATTGATTACAGCACTTTTTGGCGGGTCGCTCGTAAATACTTTCGACAAAAACAATGATGATAAGCCTCATACCGAACATGAAGAACACCATGAGTGTCATTGCCATCATGAACACGAAGAAGAACATCATGAGTGTCATTGCCACGAACATGAAGAACATCACGAAGGGGAAAAATCATTTGGTGAGAAAATCAAAACTGCCCTTGAATACGGTTATGTAGAAATGATGGAAGATATTGGCAAGTGGCTGATTATAGGTTTGATAGTTGCGGGATTGATAACAGTTTTTGTTCCCGAAGAGGCGTTCAAAGTTTTTCAAGGCAACACATTTTTGTCGATGCTTTTGGTTTTGGCAATAGCCGTACCAATGTATGTATGCGCCACAGGAAGTATTCCAATTGCCGTAGCCCTTATGTTAAAGGGACTTACACCCGGAGCTGCGTTGGTTCTCTTAATGGCTGGTCCCGCGTGCAATATGGCTTCGTTGCTCGTAGTTAGAAAAGTTATGGGTACAAAAACTTTGGTTATCTACTTGGCTTCCATAATATTAGGTTCAATAATATTTGGCGCAGCAATCGACTTTATGCAATTTAACGGCATAATGGACTTTACAGCCAACCTCGTTAGCACCACACATTGCGAAGAAGGTGGCAATTGGATTGAATGGACTTCAACAGCAATACTCGCTGCATTGTTAATCAACGCTCTTGTAATCAACAGAATCCGTGGCAAAGAGCATTGCCATTGCCACGACCATGAAGAAGAACACGAACATTGCCATTGCCATTAAAACTTAAATACGTTGGCATTTTGACGGAACAATTCTGCCTGTCCGTTAAGTTCCTCAGCGCTGACTGCAAGTTCTTCGCTTGCAGCGGCGTTTCCTTGTATAGAATTATTGAGTTCCTTTACCGCTATGTCAATAGACTGAATAGTAGAGTTTTGGGCATCGGCAGATGACTCAATTTGCTCTATCATTATAGCACATTGATCAATTTCGGGAAGGATACTATTGATAAGTTCAGTTGATTTTGCTGTGGCTTTTACGCTCGTTTGAGCACCAGAAATAATGTCGTTGGCAGAGGTTTTACTCTTTTCGGCAAGTTTGCGGATTTCAGACGCAACCACGGCAAAACCTTTACCGTGTTCGCCAGCTCGGGCAGCCTCCACAGCGGCATTAAGAGCAAGAATATTGGTTTGAAACGCAATATCGTTGATAATGTCGATTTTTTCCGAAATATCTTTTACAGCATTGAAACTCTCCTCCTGAGCCTTGCTGATGGCGTTAACATCGGTTCTCATCTTTCGGGTAATCTTGCCAGTTTGTTTAGAAACTTCTGCGTTGTGGCGAATCTCGTCAGAGATATGAGCCATCGACTGAACAATGCTGTCGGCGTTAGCTGCCTGTTGGTTAGCATTTTGCGAAAGTGTTTGTGTGGTGCGGTTAATCTCCGCACTTGAAGTTTGCAGATTGTTGGCTCCATCGTAAATATTGCGGAGAATGCCTTTGAGGTTGGCCGCCATTTGGTAAACCGATTTAAGAATACCGCGCGATTGCTGAATATCGCGACTGTGAGCATCGGTCATATCGCCATTTGCAATACGGTCTACAATTACTTTTACAAATTTGGGTTCGCCGCCAACATCGTTTATAATCTTGTTTAACAAATGGTTAGTTGCAATTATGAGCAACACAACAATAATCAAAACCGCTATCACCATAGGAATCAACACCTTGGGAGCATCTTTATACTTGTCAGATACGGGATAAACAAATTGAAAATACGAATATACCGGCGCGTTATAGATGTACACCATCTCATAATCAACACCATTGTAAGTAAAATCAATAGTATTGAGAGTGCCATCTTTGTGCTTGGTCATTTCGGCGTAAACATCATCGGGCATTTTTTGCCATTCGGCACGTTTATCTTCGGGTGCAACAAACACATAGTTAGGATCTTTGGTCCACAGCGAAAAACCGTTTGAAAGAAACGAAGCCGAACCAAAAGCGTTTTCGTCTTGCGAAATAGTACTTTGGTCTTGTCCGGTAAAATATGCACCCTCAATTTTGTCGTTAATTATAATCGGCTTATATTCACCGATATAAGGAACTTGCTCAACAGTGGTCATATCATAAAAAAGACCTCTGTTTTCGATAACGTTGAGTGCATTTTGGTCTTCGAGAATAGAACCAACGATATATTGACCATTCTTTTTAATAGAAGTGGCAATTACCATATATCCCTTTGAAGTTTTTTGGTAAACCGAAAACTGATTGGGAGCGGCGGCTTCGGTAAGTTGAGTAAGAAGCTCGTTGTTCTGATTCAGCACGTTATCGCCAAATTTCCAAATCTTTACATCGGTATTGCCAATACGCTGAGTTTGATCGGTAATATGAAGACCACCACGAATTTTAAAATGTATTTCAACAGTGTTTACAATTTGCTCATTGATTTTAGAAAATGCGTAATTGTAAGCATTCTGTTTATCGGTAAAGCCCTTTAAATCAGAGCGAACGTTTTGCTCAATACTATTACCGAGCAAATTTTTCATAATAAAACCAAGTGTAACTGTAATAATCAAAATAGCTACTACGCCAAAAATTCCGAGTAGCAAATTCATTTTACCTTTCGCTGTCATGTTTCTATGTTGTTTAAAGAAAATCAATAACATTATTGATAATACGCAAATAATATACAAAGGTAGCAAAAAATACGTTAACAAAATGTTAACCTATTTGCCGTATGTCTGTTTAAAATATTCCAAATGCTGCAAAAAATCTCCGTTAAACTGATTAACGCATTGATTTTTAAGAGTATCCTTCTTATTGTAATAAGTCATATAACCCGTAAAAAAAGTATTATTTACATTGCGCAATGTATTTTTCTTAATTTTTGTGGGGTCGAACGCCTTAAAGCCAACGCTATCTACACCGTCAATTATTGACGCAATAAAACGCTGTTTTTCAACATCTTTGAGAGAATCAGGAAGATTTTTAAAACCATCGGTGCAATAAAGCGAATCAAGTCCTTTGGCTGAATGTAAAAAATAATTAGCAAGAGTAAGATTATCGTCAATAGAATTTTTGTAACGAGTAATCAACGGCGACGATTCTCCGTACTTAGATTTGAGATAAAGCACTGCACCGTTTTCGCCCACATAATCGGCAATGTTTTCGTTTAACTCGCTGTTATCCTTCACAAAAACGGTGCTGTGAGTAAGTTCATGAATAATCAATTCAGCAAGGTTTGCCTCATCTTTTAGCAACATATTCGACATAATCGGGTCGGTAAACCAGCCCATGGTACTCCATCCGCCGGGATGAACAATGCGAGTATCGTAACCTTTGTCTTGCAAACGTTTAGCCTCTTTTTCGGCATCCTCTTTTTCAAAAAAACCTTTATATGGAAGTTGGCCCACCACAGGAAAATTCCAAAGATATTTTTTTACGCGATATTTTTCGGCAGCCTGCACCACGTATGCTGTTGGGCGACCTTTTAAATCGTAAACGGCATTATAATTAGGAGAATTTTTCAATCCGAGCGAATCCATTGCAAATCGGCGTACATCTTTGATAATGTGCAATTTTTGTTTCAATGAATCGGGATAATTCGGGTCGTTTAAAAGAGTATCCACCGGCACTGCATTTCGCACCATATCCAACTGTCCAAGTCCCTGACGCACACCGTAAATCACCAATTTAATGTTCACCAACAAATAAATCACAATCACCGCCAACAATACGAGCAATATTTTTTTCCAAAGGGATTTTTTTTTCATAAGTCGATATTTAATAAATTTGCCCCAAATATAACCAAAATTCTTGTTATGACCGACAAAAAAGAACTTAAAGATTTTTATAGCCGCCGGCTGAATACATACACTGAAAAATACGAAATGTACCGCAAAAAAGAGCGTAACACAAATATTATGAGGGGATTATCATTTGTTGGCGGAACTGCATTAGCCATTATTTCGGCAAATTATTCAATGGCATTAATGACTGCGGTGATAATTGCAACAATTATTATCTTCCTATTTTTTGTAAAGAAAAACGCTGAATATCAATACAATAAAAACATAAACCTCAATCTTAAAAATATCAATCAAAGCGAACTCAAAGCCTTAGACAACGACAACTCCGACTTTGACGGCGGCGCAGAATTTGTTGACCCAAAACACTGTTACACATACGATTTGGATATTTTTGGCAACCGATCAATTTTTCAAAAACTCAACCGAACTATCACCCAAGGCGGCAAAAATCTTTTGGCAAACGAATTTATCAACCCGTCAAAAGATATTAGCAAAATAATTGAAACTCAACAAAATACACAACTATTTATAGACGAAGTGGATGCTCGTCAAAACTTTATTGCCGAGGGAAAACTTTTCAAAGACGATATCACCGACCAAAATATCGAAGATATTTCAAAAGCTGAATATTTCTTTACTAATTCGCCGTTGTGGAAAATCATTGCTATAACATTGATTACAAGTACTTTATCAACTATTATTTTGGCATCATACGATATAGTGAGCATTTATATTCCATCGTTTTTGTTTATTGTGCAACTCACAATTTTTAGTATTAACGGCAAGAAAACCAAGACATTAAGCGACAAAATAGAAAAAACCGAAAAGGCGTTTAAAAAGTATCATTCGCTTTTTAAAATAATAGAAAATATCAACAACATTCCCGAAAAGTTTTCAGCCGAAATCAAATCCAAAACTATCTCTAAGGCATTTGGCGAACTTGCTACCATTGCACTTCGCTACGAACAACGCCACAATCTTATGATGGCATTTTTTGGTCAAGGCATTTTCAGTTACGACATTATTATCAACATAAAATTTGAAAATTGGGAACGAAAACACTGCGGCGAAATCAAACGTTGGTTTAACATTATTGCCGAATACGATTTTCTGTTTAGTCTCGCTAATCTGAAATTCAACAATCCATCGTGGTGTTTTCCAAAACCATCTGAAAATCAATTTATTCTCAACGCCAAAAATGCGGGTCATCCATTAATTCAAGATGAAAAATGTGTTCGCAACCATATCAATTTCTCCGACCGCAACTACCTTGTAATTCTCACCGGAGCTAATATGGCGGGCAAAAGCACATATCTAAGAACCATTGGTACTAATCTGATATTAAGCCAATTAGGAGCGGCAGTTTGTGCCGAAGAATTTGAGTTTTCGCCGGTAGATATTTTTACAAGCATCCGCACAAGCGACAGCGTTCAAGATAGTCAGTCGTATTTTTTTGCCGAACTCAGTCGTTTGCAACAGATTATCCAAAAACTCGAAACCGGCGCCACACTTTTTATAATAGTAGACGAAATGCTTCGCGGCACCAACAGCAAAGACAAGCACGACGGCAGCGAAAAATTTCTCCATAAACTACTGAAATACAAGTGTTACGGCATTTTTGCCACCCACGACATCGACATAGGCAACATCAAAACCCTCTACCCCAACAACATCGACACCAAATGTTTTGAAATTTCGTTTCAAGGCGACGAACTCATCTTCGACTACACCCTCAAAGATGGCATTTCAAAAAATCTGAATGCAAGTTATTTGATGAAAAAAATGGGGATAATATAACCCTTTACCCCCCAAAGCTCCACTTGCCTTTTTTCTTATTAGCATTAAAATAAAACGACAGAGCTATTTCAGCCACATTTTTGGGAGCGTCGAGCATATCTTTAAAGCCATAATATTTGTAACAGGCTGATATTCCGACACCTGAAAAAAGTTGGTAAAATCCTACCGAGGGCGAATGAAATGCTTGACTTTTTGGGCGAAGGTCTAATGCACCATCGTATTTGCCGCTACCGTAGGCAAACTGATAACCGATGTAGGCTCCAATGTCGGGCTTTTGCTGATGACGAAACGAAATGCGTTTTTCGATACCCATCTGCATCATTGTAAGTCGCTGACGTAGTTGCCAATACGATTTTTCGGCACGGGGAACAATGGCAGTTTTGTACGACGGGCGAAACGATATGGCTAAGTAAACGGCTGTGTTGTAGCGCAATTCGTGCATTCCAATGCGAAATCCCATTCGATATTCGTTGCTACAAAATTCGTGGGTATATGCCAACGAAACTCCCGACGGAATTATCATTTTTGAAGATTTAATGCCTTGATTTTCAAAATATTTCTCATTACTATGATTGGTGTACATCTGACTTAAAACGGCGGCATTGTTGCCGTTGCGATCGAGGGCTGAGATGGCGGCTCCATTACTGCGCAAAAGTTCCGACATTTTGGCATCAGCATAAATGGCACTATAAATAATAGGTGTGCCGAGTTGACTTTTTGCGTTGACATCTGCGCCGTGACGAATTAGCCAAGATGCTGTGGCATAGTCGTTTCGTTGAATGGCAATACACAGCGGAGTAATATTTCCGGACGCATTATTGATTTTTGCACCATAGTCTACAAGTAATTGCGCAAAAATTGTATCTTGGTAATATACAGCTATTTGCAAAGGATTTTTATTGTTGCAAACAATGTTAGGATTGGCACGGTGAAAAAGCAACACATCAGCACATTCCACATAACCATATTGCGCAGCGTAGTGCAAAAGCGATTTGCGTTCAACAGAATCCACAACATTTGGATTGGCGTGATATTGAAGCATAAGGTCGAGAATACGCGGATTGTTTTTTAAAACCACATTGGTAATTGCCGGTACTGCATTGTTGTATTGCGGGTTAAGTTCAGGAGTTGCACCATATTGCAAAAGAAGTTCGCAAATAGAATCGTTTTCACTGTCGGAGGCGTACATCAAGGCAGTAAACCCGTCGGCATCGTATTGGTCGGGCTTGGCTCCATTGTTCAAAGATTCTAATGCTTGTTGATAATTACCTTTTAAACAGGCAAATACAAGCAAATCATCGGCTTGTTGGGCAAAACTCTGACACCAAACAGCCAACAAAAAAATAGTTGATAATACACGTTTGCAACTCATATTCAATAATTTATAGAAAATTTATCACGGTCGTTGAGATATGGTTTTCCCTTACGCATTTGGGCAAGGGTTTCGGCTGGAATTTCGATTTTTACCCAACTTTTGCTACCGCGAATTTGCCTAATATCAGTATTATAGATGGGAGTTTCGGTTTTGCTGAACCCCTGAGCATTTACATTTATTACAAAGCATTGATTTTCAATTGCGCGAGCTTTGCAGAGTACGGCACGGTCGCCAAGTCGCTCCACAGGCCATTGCGATACACAGAGAAGAATGTCGTAATTATCTGTATTTCTGCACCATACAGGAAAACGCAAATCGTAACAAATTATGGGGCAGAATTTAAAGCCTAAGTAATTGAATGTTACTATCTTATTGCCCGGAGTAACGCTTTGTTTTTCAAATTTTCCAAACAAATGGCGTTTATCGTAAAAAATGGTCTGTCCATCGGGTAATGCACAGCAAAAACGATTGTATATCAATTCGTTATCCTTGATATAAAAACTTCCGGCAATAGCCACATCGTATTTTTTTGCCCAATTAACAAAGGTGTCGATATTTTTTGCGCCATTGAACTCAGTGGTTGTATTCACATTGCAACCCGTGTCGAAAGCTTCGGGCAAAATCCACATTTTAACGCCTTTGTTGCGCGAAATCACCGACTGAATCAAATCAAAATCGGGTTTGCCGTCGCGCAGATATTTGTTTTCAAAAAATCCTATTTGCATATCTTAACTAATTTTCGCTTTTAAAACCTGCCAATGCTATACGTATTTCGTCCCACGAATATGACTCGTTTAAACCTGCACGGATTTCGCCCAAACCCTTCAACTTTGGATTTTCCGCCAAAAACATACAAATATCCTCGTAACATTTAGCACCGATGACAATCTCGGCGGGAATACGTCCTGAAGCCACAAAACGTTCAATATGTCCAAAAACAGTAGACAAGGCAAGACCGCGTTTATGAGCGATTTCTTGCACCGAGCACCCATCTTCTAACAAGGATAGTGTTTTTTCCTCAGAACTCATTGATTCATAAGCGGCTCGTTCCAATGCCAATTCGTTGATAGGCAATCCATTTCGGCGACGATAGTCGATTACAATATCAAAAATAGGTTTGGCAAACGATTTTCCTTTGCTGCCGCCCATTCCTTTGATTTGTATAAGTTCCTTATATTCAGACGGAACTGTGTTTGAAATACTCAAGAGTGTCTTGGTAGATAAGATTTCTTTCGGCTCCACACCAATATCTTCGGCGGCTTGTTTTCGCCATTTTGACAAAAGTTGATACAGTTCGGGATTCTTGCTGTCAGAAGAATTTGCGCCCGAAGGCGAACTCTTTGAATGTGAATCTACTACAAAATCAGACATCGAAAGTTTCGCCTTGGTTTCAAGATAGCTTTTGATTGAAAAACCATCTTGCAACGAGCATATACAGCCGTTTTTGATTTTGAAAATATTGAAGAAATCTTCGTAATGGTCGCGTATTCGTTTTGCCTTAACCTTATCATCGCAGTCGAATGTAAAGGTTTCGGCAATGGGTTGAATATACGTGTCGATTTTTTGTTTGAAATAAACACAACCTTTTGATATTCTTTGGTTTAGTTCGGGCACTTGTTCAGGGTTTGGCGACTGTGCATATTTAGAATTGATATCAGCAATAAACTTTTCTGCCACAGTCATCATTTCGCCAAATATCTTAGAATCAATACCTTCAAGCACGGCGTTGTTGCCCACAAACGAACTTCCTGCCTCTGCCACAGCACGTTGCAAACCTTGAACCGAAGCATGCAGCTGCGAAAAGTCAAACATTTCGGCTACAAGATTAAAAAAGTAAGTTCTTCGATCGTTTGACAGTGCTCCCTCATCAGGAATATTTTGCTCAATATTCTCGGCAAATGTGTTGATAGCCGGGTCGGTAATGATATCCGAAGGTTGCAACGGCTGCAAAAGAATCAATCCCTCCAACGTTCTACAACGGCTAAGAGCTACATACACTTGTCCGTGGGCAAAACTATTGTGGGCATTGAGCAACAAATGGTCGAAGGTGAGTCCCTGACTTTTATGAATGGTTACAGCCCAAGCTGTTTTTAGAGGAATTTGGGTAAATGTGCCCACTACTTCCTCGGTAATCTCTTTGGTTTTAGAATCAACGGTGTATTTTGTGTTTTCCCAACGCATGGGTTTCACATAAATATTCTCGCTGTCGTCTTTGCATTTAACAATCACACTATCAGACTCGAAACCTACCACACGACCTATTTTGCCGTTGAAAAAACGACGTTCGCCACCGGTGTCATTTTTCAAAAACATCACCACGCTACCCGACTTGAATGTTAGGTTGCGGTCAACTGGAAACGAAGATTCGGGAAAATCACCCGTAATCTCAGCATTAAAAGTGCGTTGCTCGGTGTCGAGTTCAAGCATATGCAGTGAATTTATCCTCTCCGCCTGAGCATTGGTGGTTACGAGGGTAACAACATCGTCGTCCTTGTCGGCAACGTAATTAGGTATGTATCTGGTGTTTAACTTTGCCAAAGTATTGCTATCAGACTTGCCGTTTCGTATCGCATTAAGAATGTCGATGTATGATGTATCGGTTTGTCGGAAAATTTGGTTCAATTCAATGCTAACATATGGCGTTTTTTGCCACGCCTTGCTGCCAAAAAAGTAATATGTATCGTAGTATGGGCGCAGAATCTCCTCATCCTCAGCACGCACCACAGGCGAAAGTTGCTGCATATCGCCAATCAAAAGCAATTGCACACCGCCAAAAGGATCTTTACTGCCTCGGTAACGTCGAAGAACAGTGTCAACCGAATCCAAAAGGTCGGCACGTACCATACTAATCTCGTCAATTACAAGCAATTGCAACGAGCGTATAATATCAATCTTGACTTTTGAAAAACGGCGGTCGGGCTCAGAATAACTGCCCGGAATCTGCGGACCCAATGGCAGTTGAAAAAACGAGTGAAGTGTAACGCCACCGGCATTGATGGCTGCCACTCCCGTAGGCGAAGTTACAATCATTCGCTTGGGACAAATCTGTTTCAAACGTTTTAAAAAAGTGGTCTTGCCCGTTCCTGCCTTGCCTGTGAGAAAAACATTTCTTCCTGTATAAAACAGGTAATTAAAAGCCAAGTCGAGACGCTCGTTTGTTTTAAAATCCATAATAAGATATTATTTCTCAAGCAATTAATCTAACAGACGGCTTGCCAAATCTGCCAATTGGCTACGCTCGCCGTGGGTAAGGTTGATGTGTACAAATGGTGCTTGACCTTTCATCTTGTCGGCAAGATACGAAAGTCCGTTGGAGCGCATATCCAAGAATGGACTGTCGATTTGCTCCACGTCGCCGGTGAAAACCATCTTTGTGCCTTCGCCCGCACGAGTGATAATGGTCTTAATTTCGTGAGGGGTAAGGTTTTGCGATTCGTCAACAATGAAAAACGAATTTGCAAGGCTACGTCCACGGATATATGCAAGCGGGGTTATCAATAGTTTTTCTTCCTTAATCATAGCGTCGAAACTTTGACTTGCCTTGCTATTTACACCAAGTGCGTGTTTTATAACATTCAGATTATCAAACAATGGCTGCATGTAGGGCGAAATTTTTTGTTTTTCGTTGCCGGGGAGGTATCCCAAATCTTTGCCGCCGAGAGCCACCACCGGACGCGAAAGGTAAATTTGTCCATATCCCTTTGCTTGTTCCAATGCCGCTGCCAATGCCATAAGGGTTTTGCCGGTGCCTGCCTTGCCGGTAACGGTAATCAACTGAATATCAGAACGCATAAGGGCATCCATTGCAAAACTCTGTTCAGCATTTCGAGGAGTAATGCCCGATGCACGCACTTTCTTAACTTTCTCTATTACACCGAGATTCTGATTGTAGTAGCAAAGCACGTTTGATTTTTCGTCGCCCACAATAAAATACTCGTTGGCATAAAAATCGTTTTCAAGACCGCTCTTATCAATTGTAATTACACTTTCGCGGTAAAGGCGACCCACAAAATCGTCGGAAGTATTTGGCAATGTGCGCATTCCATCAAAAATACGCGACGGGTCAGCCACTTTGCCGGTTTTGTAATCTTGTGCCTCCATTTTCAAGGCACGGGCTTTCATTCTGAGGTTAATATCCTGAGAAACAAGTATTACATGTTTGTCAGGATATTGTTCTTTTTCCCAAAGAGCCACAGCAAGAATCTTATGGTCAGGGATTTGCTCAGAAAAAGCCATTTGCATAGCCTTATTAAACGGTTTTCCGTTAATAATATAAAGTGTGCCGCGATCTTTGCCGAGAGGAATACCTTTTTCGAGGTCTTCGTTGTTTTCGGTTAGGCGGTCGAGGTCGCGCATAAACTCACGAGCCTGCAAATTGATGGTTTCGTTGCCTTTTTTAAACTTGTCGAGTTCTTCAAGCACTACAATAGGAATAACAATATCGTTTTCCTCAAAATTAAATATGCTGTGATAATCGTGCAGAATCACGTTTGTGTCAAGCACGAATGTCTTTTTGATCGATTGCTTCATAACGGTTAGTTTTAAAAATTAATAACAAATCCAAATGTACAAAAAATAAACCAATAAAGCAACACGTCAGACCAAAAAAAACTACTCACCACGGTTAAGCACGTTAACATTTGCAAGAAATTCTGGTCTGTAGTTGCGCGAGAGAGGTATTTGCACATCCTTTTTGCTTGTCTTCATCACAATAAAATCGGGTTCGATAACGTCGATATGACTGATGTTGACAATAAAACTGCGGTGAGTTTTGAAAAACAATCCTGTAGGCAGTTTGGTAGAAATATCTTTGAGAGTAGACTGAATCTCGTAACTGGCATCAAAAGTGTTGATAGATATATTGTTGCGGTTAACCTCAAGCCAATAGACATCGTTCCAATTAATTTTCACATATCTATTGTCGGTGGTACGGATAAAAAAAGTCAACGTAGTTTCGGGTTGCGACACATTCTCTACCATATTGCGCACTTTTGACACGGCTTTCAAAAAATTTACCGGGTTTACAGGCTTGAGAATATACGCCGCCACATTGTTTTCAAGAGCATCAATGGCATATTTATCTTTGCTCGAAATCACCACAAATTTAATTTTATCTGCCATAGTGCCAAGCGACGAAATCAGGTCAATGCCGGTAAGTCCGGGCATCTCCACATCTACAAACACTAAATCGATATTGTCGATGTTTGACATTATGTAGCCCACTGCCGAACTTGGATTTGAATAATATCCAAGCAGATTGAGAAAACCTGTATCCTCAATCAGTTTGCGCATATATACGCCCACAGCCTCGTCGTCGTCAATTACCAAACAATTCATAATTGCAAAAATTTATGTAGCAAAGTAACACCTTTTTGGGCTAATCTGCAAAAAAACTTACACAAAAATTATCTTCAGAAATAACATTAGGCATAGATTATGCACTAAAATAGACATAATTTTAATAGAGATGACATTAACTAAAATATTGATACACAAACATATCACTAAAACATTAAAAACATTGGCTATGCTTTGGGCAATGCTTTTGCCATTGTGTAGCTTGGCGCAAAACTCCAACGAGAAAAAAATCGACAGTCTCGACATTGTATTGCAAAACCACTATGCATCAGGGGCTTCAGACCGTGAAATTTGCACCATTCTTACAAAACTTTACAATCTCAGCAGCATTTCACAGCCGTATCTCGCTCTTGAATATGCGGGACAAGCTTTGCAGATAGCCAACTCAAACGAGGATATGCCAGCGCAAGCCGATTGGCATCAAAAAATCGCTGACATCTACTTTGAACAAAAGGTGTATTATATGGCAATGGAAAACTATCTGATGGCATACACCCAGTTTAAACAGCTGGATATGAAACGCGAAACAGCTTATGCCCTACTCAATATCGGACGCACATATTTCATTCAGAATGTCGACGAAGTGGCATTATCGTATTACCATCAATCAGAAAACATATTCAACGAAATCAACGACCGCGAGGGACAAGCACGAGCCAAAAACAACATTGGTAGTGTCAACCTTGCTATGTATCAATACGATAAAGCAGAAATCAACTTTGCCGAGGCACTCAATATAAGCCTTGAAACCAAAGATCCTCAACTTATTGCCGAAACTTACCGTTTTCTTGCCACGCTCTACGAACAAAACGATGACTACGAAAACGAGGCAAAAATGCTTGAAGAAGCAGTTACTCGATTTAGAATTGCCGGCAACAAGAAAGACATAGCCGATGTATATTTCTCTATGGGCGAAATGAATTACCATACCGAAAACTATGTTAAAGCATACTCCGACTATCAAAAGGCCTACAATCTTTACATGGATCTCGATCGTTTTCCCGACATTGCCTCGGTATACAACCGTCAGGGAAGAATCAATTATATGCAAGAGCGTTACTCATTGGCAAAATCAATGGCACAAACCTCGCTTTCAATGTCAGAAGCCAATGATTGGTTAATTCAAAAGGCAGAAGCATTGCTGCTATTATCCGACATCAACAACGCATTGGGCAAAACCGACAGTGCATATATACAGTTGCAACGTTACACCCGTGTGCAAGATTCGCTTTTTGAAGAACGCAAAGCCGAAAGTTTTTCAGAATTGCAGGTGAGCATTTCTACCAAAGAAAAAGAAAAAGAACTTGCCCTTGCCGAAGAAAAACTCAATCGCAACAAACTCATAATCACCATATTTGTAATCATAGGCTTAATGGGCGTTGTGTTTATGGTTTACATTATCAACAACAGCCGCAAAACAAAGAAAGTAAACGAGAAACTCACAAGTCAGAACGAAGAAATAAATCACCAGAAAGCCGAAATCGAACGTCAGAACATCGACATCAAATCATCAATCAACTATGCAGCACGCATTCAAAACGCAATGTTGCCCGGAACCGACTTTCTCAAAAAGCATTTCACCGATGGATTTGTATATTTTCATCCGCGTGAGGCTGTCAGCGGCGATTTCTACTGGTTTTCAGAAGTTAAAACCGAACGTCCGCCAACACTATTTCGTCGCAAAGACTTACAAGACGAGGAAGAAGGCAAAATTATCATAGCTGTTATCGACTGCACTGGTCACGGTGTTCCCGGAGCATTTATGAGCATGCTCGGTGATGCATTGCTAAACCAAATAGTTAATTTCCAAAAAATTACGCAGCCCGACATCATTCTCAACGAGCTCAACAAATTGGTAATTGCCACACTTCAGCAAGATACTTCGCAAAACAACGACGGTATGGATGCCGCCATTTGCACCATCGACAAGATAAACCATCAAATGCAGTTTGCCGGAGCAAAATCGCCTCTACTTTACATTCAAAACAACGAAGTGCACAAAGTAAATGGCGACCTGAAATCCATTGGAGGAATGCAGAAAGGAAACGATAAAAATTTCACCTGCCACACAATTGACATCAGCACACCCACCACATTCTACATCTATTCCGACGGATACCAAGATCAGTTTGGCGGCAACGACGGACGAAAATTTATGGCAAAACGGTTTAGAGAAATGCTCGCCGACAATAGCGAAAAACCTGTAGAAACTCAATGTCAGATACTTTTAGACAGTTTTGAGGAGTGGAAACAAGACTACATCCAAATGGACGACACCACCGTAATTGGAGTAAAAATTTAGGCTTCACCTTATATATATTATATTGCGTCAATAGTCGGTAGAAAAATTGATTTTTTCTATCATTATAACGCATTGTTTATAAACCAATTGAAAATAAATACGTAAAAAAGCGTAAAAATATTTGAAATTATTTTGATATATCAGAATAATTTCTTGAAATTTGTATTATGCACGCAGGCATAAAAGATGAATTTGAAGAGACACATAAAGAATAGTGAATAAAGAAAAGCGATATGGACAAAAAGACAGATAATTTAACAGAATATCTACACAAGTTTTTCGGCTTTGACCGCTTCAAAGGCGAACAGGAAGTTGTAGTAAAGAATGTATTGGCAGGCAACGACACCTTTGTGCTAATGCCCACAGGCGGCGGCAAGTCGCTCTGCTACCAACTACCCTCCCTTATGCTCGAAGGCACGGCGATTGTGATTTCGCCACTCATTGCCTTGATGAAAAACCAAGTAGACGCTATGCGCAGCATCAGCACAAACGAAAGCATTGCACACTTTCTCAATAGTTCGCTCACCAAACAACAGATTGCTCAAGTGAAAGCCGACATTGTGGAAGGAAAAACCAAACTGCTGTACGTAGCTCCCGAAAGCCTCACCAAAGAGGAAAACATCGAATTTTTAAAACAAGTAAAAATTTCGTTTTACGCCATCGACGAGGCTCACTGTATTTCTGAATGGGGACACGATTTCCGTCCCGAATACCGCCGTATACGTCCAATTATCGAAGAGATCGGACGCAGTCCAATTATCGCTCTTACAGCCACTGCCACTCCCAAAGTGCAGCACGACATTCAGAAAAACCTCGGCATTTTAGACGCAAACGTTTATAAATCATCATTTTTCCGTGCCAACCTTTACTACGAGGTTCGCCCGAAAATCGACATCGACCGTCAGATTATCAAGTTTATCAAAAACAATAAAGGCAAAAGCGGTATTATCTACTGTCTGAGCCGCAAAAAAGTTGAGGAACTGGCTCAAACATTGTGTGTCAACGACATCAAAGCCCTACCCTATCACGCCGGCATGGACTCTGCCACACGTAGTGCCAACCAAGACAAATTCCTTATGGAAGAGGCTGATGTAATTGTGGCAACAATCGCTTTTGGTATGGGTATCGACAAACCCGACGTTCGCTTTGTAATCCATTACGATATGCCCAAGAGTCTCGAAGGCTACTATCAAGAAACCGGTCGTGCAGGTCGCGACGGTGGCGAAGGTCAGTGTATTGCTTTCTACTCGTTTAAAGATATTCAAAAATTAGAGAAGTTTATGCAAGGCAAACCGTTAAGCGAACAAGAGATTGGTCGTCAGCTACTTGCCGAAACAGTTGCCTACGCCGAAACATCAATGTGCCGTAGCAAAATGCTTCTCAACTACTTTGGTGAAATTCTTCCCGAACCTTGCGGCAACTGCGACAACTGTCGTCACCCGCAAAAAACTTTCGAAGGCAAAGAGGCTATACTCACCGCCCTCAAAGTGATACTCACCATCAAAGAAAAATTCAAAACCGAACACGTGGCTAAGGTACTTGCAGGCGTTGCCGATTCGCAAGTTAAAACATACAAACACCACAAACTACCTTGCTTTGGCTGCGGCGAAGACGATGGTGACGAGAATTTCTGGAATGCAGTTCTCCGTCAATCGCTTGTGTACGGTTTCTTGCAAAAAGACATTGAAAACTACGGACTTTTGAAACTCACCGAAAAAGGTCACGAATTCCTTAAGAGTCCGTTCGACATAAAACTTGTTAAAAACCACGACTACGAAAACGAAGAAGACGATAGCGACGACACCACACCACGCGGTATGAACGGCGGAGCTTCAGACCCCGAGCTATTCAAACTGCTCAAAGACCTTCGCAAAAAAGTGTCGAAACAAAAAGGTGTGCCCCCGTTTGTTATCTTCCAAGATTCGTCGCTCGAAGATATGGCTGTGCAGTACCCCATTACCCTTGAAGAACTTACACAAATTGTGGGCGTAGGATACGGCAAAGCACAGAAATTCGGCAAAGAGTTTGTGGAATTAATCAAGAGATACGTTCAGGAAAAAGAGATTGAGCGTCCTCAGGATATGGTTGTAAAATCTGTTGTTTCCAAATCGGGACTCAAGGTTTACATCATTCAGAGCATCGACCGACAAATCGACCTTGAAGATATCTGCGAGGCAAAACAATTGGAAATGGACGAACTACTCGGCGAAATTGAGTCGATTATGAACTCCGGCACCAAACTCAACCTCAATTACTACGTAGACCGCATCATCGACGAGGAACGTCAACAAGAAGTATACGACTATTTTGACCATGCCGAAACCGAATCGATCGACGAGGCACTCAAAGCTCTTGGCGAAGACGAATACTCAGAAGAGGAACTCCGCTTGATGCGCATTATGTACATCTCGGAAAAAGGACACTAAAATTATAACAACATAACAGCAATGGAACAACTAAAAGCAGGATACTTTACTAACGGAATCAACTCGCTTAAAACCAGCGAGGCAAGCGCAGCCAAAGTAGACGCCTTAACCAAGGCTCTGTGCTACTTTGAATTAGACAGCAGTTTCAGCCTTGCCAAACATTCCGTAGACCCCGCCATCGCTGTTATTTATAATATGGTGTCGCGAGGCACACCTGCTTACGCTTCGCAGTTTATCGAGGGAATACTCTCTACCACTATCGGCAAAACTCTAAAACGTATCGACCCCGATGGCAGCATATGCCACGAAATTCAAAAAGACGAGGTTAAAGAGGCTGTTTTCAAAGCGTTGCACATTATAGATCCGCGCATCACCGACACCATTCCCCTAAACGGTGAAAAAAAAGACGTGTTGCTCAACGACTTTTTGTACAACACAGCCAAACCACTATGCGGCAACTACATAACTCAACTTGCCGAAAAAGGTCGACCGTTTGAAAATATGTACAAATACAGTCCGCTCAACCGACGACTGATTGATGCACTGAAAACCGATCCGGCTTACGATTTTCTTAGCGAAACAGCCGACTTGTGTTTTTCTGCACCTTACACCGACAACTCGCCGGAATGCATTGTATTTAATATTGATGCATCTACCGACAACATCGACCACACCGACTACATCAAAGAGGAGAAAATAACATCGCTTCTCAAAAATATCAACACCGACGGTAGAATCATCATCAAACGAGGCGGCGACGACGCCGACATCAGAGATAGACTTTCGGCGTTTACACAAAATAGTTATTTCGACATCCTTAGAAATAATTACGAATCACCGCTTTACAACTCCGAAGATGGAATAGAGGCATTGCAAATTGCACTCACACCTCCGGCAGCGGCACGTATACAAAAAACTGTGCTTGAGGCTATTAACGCCGGAGCACTCAGTCTCGATGCCAAAACTTGGAACGTATGCGTTATTGAGCGCGATGTGCCTTGCGCATTTATTGCGTTTGAGGATTTGCGACAGCATTTCAACAATCTGTTTGCACTCGAAAACAGCGGACGAAAATTCCCCACTGTAAAACTCAGCATTTTCTACACACCCGAATTTGCCGAAACTTCGCAGACATTGCTCTACCAAGGTCAGCGCGACGATATTGCCGATTTTGACCCATCGCAGGTTTACGACATACTAATCGACATTTCGATGCTTCAGCGTTGCGGCAACGAGATGCGCAAACCCGAAACCGCAGCTAAAAACTATGCTGTTATACGTTCATCTTATTCACCACGAACCGACACGCGACTGCTTTTCGATAGTTCGGTGCTTTACAACATCAACATTCAGAAAACCGACAACGACACATCCGACGACCCCGACGAAAGCGAAGACGGCGAAAACTACGACGAACAAGAAGATGCTTTGAGATTCTTTCTCAAAAACATTTTCCTCAAAAAAGATTTCACGCCGGTGCAGGTTGACTCCATCAGTCAATTGCTCAATGGCAAAAATATACTCCACGTATCGCCTCCCGGAAGCGGAAAAACTCTCATTGCACTTTTTGCAGCGTTTATGAAACCGGGTTACAGCATTTTCTTACCACCCACAATTGCAGTTATGAAAATGCAGTTTGCAATGTTGCGAAATCTCAACATCGACATAGATTATTACATCAACCCCACACTGCAAAACACCTACGATCGCACCAAAGCTGTTGAATCGGTAACGAGCGGCGAATCTATTATCACATTTATTTCGCCGTCGTTGATGCACGATCCGTATATCCGCTCCATTTTTAAGAAAATCAACGAAAACAATATACCTTTATATTTCATCTTTGTGGATGAAGCTCAGTTGATTTCTACACAAACGCCGGAGTTTCGTCCTTACTATCAAGACATTAAGAACACCATCATTCGCAATTTCAGTTTTGAAAATAGTTGTTCGGTGCGTGTGGGAGCGTTTACTTCCAGTCAGGAATACAATGTTAAAAACGAGATAATCGAAAAACTCGGCACGGATGTTACCATTTCGTACAACCAAAAACTGTCGGATATGCCCAAAATTACTGTCCACGAAATTTCCGACGACAGCACTTCGGGCACAGGCGCTGAAACATATTACCGCAAGTTGAAACAAAACCTTGCCGAAAAACTCATACAAAGCAACAAAAACTCTTCTACAATTGTTTACGGTGCTCAACTGCCTCTCGACCAAACTGAAGACTCCGAATCCATAGTATTCTACCAAGGCGACAGCGATGAATCGTTCAATGGTGTAAACAATTCGGTGGCACTTGAAAGCAGCAAATCGTGCAAACAGTTTTGCAACTCTAAAAACAGCATTATGGCAGCTGTGCGCTCGGCAGGCATAGGCATTCACGCTCAGAATCTTACATATGCTCTGCATTTTGAACCGCCGTATTCGCTTGATGAGTTTTACCGTATGAACGGTCGCGCCAAAAAAGGAATGGTAAAGAAAGCCGATGTGCTACTCAACACTATTCAAAAAGAGTTTGCAGGCACAGAGTCGGTTCGCGACGAAAAAGGCAACATCAAAACCGTTGAAAACATTATCGACACCAATTTCGACGCAGCATATAATCTTCAGCGGCTTGCGTTGATGTTTCCCGGTCAGGATAAAGAGAAAAACATAATGCACGAAATTCTCAACGGCATAATGCAGCCGCAGAAATCGGGCAGAGCCAACATAATTGAGGCGGTTTACAATGAGTTTGGAATCGAAATAGAAACCGAAACCGAACCGATGTCCGACCCCTACCAACTATACATTTACACCAACAACCGTGAAAAGAGTTTCGGATATATCAACTTCAAAACCAACGAGTTGGTAATGCCCGAATCGGCATACGACGCTCCTTTGGCAGAGCGTATACAATCGTACATTTCAGACATAATCACCGGCAACACCGACGACACTCTTGAATACCTTGCCCAAATGGAAGAAGTGCAAGAGGCTGAAGAGTGCGATGGTGTGCAAACCATTGCCGACACTCTGAGTGAAGGCAAAACCGGCAGCCTAACAATTCCGTTTTTCAATAGTGCATTCAAACAAGCTGCCGACATTCTCAACACCAAAACCGACCAAAGCATACCGGCTCGTGCTCTGCTGAGAATTTACAGTCAGACTTCGTCGTTCGAAGAATTTGAAAAACACATTGTCAACGAACACGGAGTTAATCCTAAAACATTAGACGATAAGGCAAAAATCAAATTTGCCGCGCTCTACCATAAATTCCGCAACAAAAAAGACACGATGAGAGCCGTTACGTTGCTCAAAGAGATCGACCTTATCGACGATTACCTTATCAATCCAGCCAAGGCCGAAATCACTGTCACCATCACCAAGCACGATTTGGATTTCTACAAAATGAAACTTCTGCCCGTGCTTTCGCGAAATCTCACACGCGACAAGGCGCTCACATACATCTCGTCGATCGAAAACGAAAAATATCTCGTTATCGAAAAATACACCAACGTGCTTATCGAATTCTTCTACAATGAGATATATCCTCTCTATCAGAAGATGATTATCGACTGCAACACATTTTTCAAAACCCTTTTGGAAAAACAGAAGAGCAATTCGGTAACGCAAGAAATGATTGCAGCCAACCTCAACAACTACTTTGTTTCGCGATACAACTGCAAATTCATTTACAACAACGTATCCGACAACATTCAGAATGTCAACAATATACTTGAAATTCTTGAACAAACAGGCAGCAATATCGGCGAAATGCAGCATTTGCAAGAGTCGCTATCTCAGTCGAAACCCGAAAACCGCACACCAGCCAACAAGATAATTTGCGGATACTGCGACCTCTTTACAGCCAAACCCGACGACACTGCCGAACGATTCCACGCCTACGGACTTATCTGCGAGGGTCTCAACGAATACCGTTTCAGCCAAGACTCTACAGTGGAAAAATTCGCAGCCGACACCGACGCTGTAACAGAAAAAATCGCAGCCGAAAATTTCGACCTAAAAGACGAAATGGAAGCCGTTATGAAACTGCGTCTCCAAAGCCAATGGCTAAAAAGATTCAACTCTCAAATACTTAAAATATCGTAACTTAGAAAAAAAACTGTACCATATATGAAAGAACTGATCAACAACGAATTAGCGCAACTGCAAAAAGATCTTGAAAACTTGCAGTCTGCCGCAAAACAAATATCCAACGCCGGCGAGGCATCGGCAAGCGTTATCGAAGAGGCAAAAAATATCCAAAACGATTTCTCTAAAAATCTTGAGAAACTTACCACTCTCTATACGCAATACCTCGAGCAGGCACAAAAAACCTCTAACGAACGCAACGACGAGATTATCACACATTTTAAAAAGACAATCTCGGAGCAAACCGTTATTATGGACAAATACGGCGCACTTGTAAGCACCATCAACGAAAACAACAAAAAACTTGTGGAGGCTTCGCAAGAAAACCAAAAAGCTACTGTTGAAAAACTTGTAAAATTTGCGCAGGAAAAGGTTGACAGTCAAGACTCTCTACTCAAAAAAGCAGCCGCCGACACCACACAAAAAGTGGAGGCTGTAAAATCATCGTACCTCAAACAAGCCGAGGAAACCGACAAACTTCTCAAAGCATATTTGGAACTGGCTCAAAGCACCGAAGAACTCAAACAAAATATCGACAAAGTAGACTTTCCTCAAAAGTTTGAGAAACTTTCGGGACTTGTAAATACTTTATCCACCGACCAGAAAGGCACTACCGAACGTCTTGAAAAGTTAGAAAAAACTAACAAAGACTCCGACAAAAAACTTTTGGAAGAGATTCTTGTAAATCAAAAATCGCTACGCACCGTCAAAACACTTGCTTGGATAACATTCATTATCTCGCTTTTGGCAACGGGCGCAGCAGTTTATGTAGTGATTAAAAACGGACTTACTACGTTGTTGTTCTAAGACTCTGAAGCTAAGAACTTTTCAACATCCAATGCAGCCTTACATCCCGAACCGGCAGCCACTACAGCTTGACGGTACTCAGGGTCGGCACAATCGCCACAAGCAAACACGCCGGGCACATTGGTAAGCGTGGTATTGTTTTGAGTAAGGATATAGCCGTTTGAGTCGGTATTAATATAAGGTGCAAATATTTCGGTTTGCGGAGCACGTCCAATGGCTACAAAATAGCCGGTAACAGCAAGATTCTTAAAGTGTTGCTCATTGTTTTGATCAGTATATTTCAGAGAAACACCTTCAACGCCGTTGTTGCCAAAAATGTCAGCAACCTCGTGTTTATAAAGCACTTGTATATTTTTAGTTTCGGCAAGACGATTTTGCAATATGGTTGATGCACGCAGATAATCCTTACGCACTGCAAGATACACATTGCGGCATATATTGCTGAGATAGAGAGCATCGCCCACGGCAGTATCGCCACCTCCAACCACTATCACATCTTGGTTTCGGTAAAAAAATCCGTCGCAGACTGCGCACGCCGAAACACCCATTCCGGCATATTTTTTTTCACCTTCAATACCCAGATACTTAGCCGTAGCGCCGGTAGCAATAATTACGGCACGAGCGGTAATAGTATTTTCAGCATCGGTGGTAATGGTAAACGGACGATTTGAAAAATCCACCTTCGTAACAGATTCGTAAATTATTTCAGTGCCAAACTTTTCAGCTTGGGCTCTCATTTTTTCCATTAGGTCAAAACCGGTAACAGCCTCAGGAAAACCGGGGTAATTCTCTATCTCGTTGGTAGTTGTCAACTGTCCGCCCTGAACGGGGCCGGCTATTATTACAGGTTTCATACCGGCTCGTGCAGCATAAATAGCAGCTGTATAACCTGCAGGACCTGAACCAATTATCAAACAATCTGTTGTCATATTTTACTTTTTTAGAAATGTTTTTACTGAGGGCAAATTTAAAAAAAATACGTAAAAGCGCCATCCTACAAAAATGCAATATCGTTTTTTTCATCTTTTATTTTGAAATGTGCTACAACTTGCTTAAATTTGCCGATACAAAATTTGTTACCGGTAATAATTTACATAAAAAATAATTTATGCTAATTTTCTATCAATCAACCAATTCTGAAATTTACGCCGTAAAATTCAGAAACACACCCACCAAAAACGACAACAAAAAGCTTCTTTGGCTTTTTGGAAACGCAAAACATTTAGACCAAAATCGAATTTCGGGAACGTTCATCGGTCCTCGCAAAGAGATGATTACTCCTTGGAGCACCAACGCCGTAGAAATCACCCAAAACATGGGCATTGTAGGCATCGAGCGTATCGAAAAATTCACTCCTTCCGACGAGCCTAACCCGCAGTTCGACAAAATGTTGCAACGCATTTACAACGACCTCGACGAAAACATTTTCACCATATCCAAGCAGCCCGACCCCGTGGTTTACATCGACGACCTCAGGGCTTATAACCAAAAAGAGGGTCTCGCTCTTAGCGAACCCGAAATCAACTACTTGGAAAATCTTGGCAAAAGCCTCGGTCGCAAACTCACCGACAGCGAAGTGTTTGGTTTTTCGCAAGTTAACAGCGAACACTGCCGCCACAAAATTTTCGGTGGCACGTTTGTAATCGACGGAAAAGAAAAAGACAAATCACTTTTCCAGCTTATCAAAGAAACATCAAAACAGAATCCCCGCGGATTGGTTTCGGCATACAAAGACAACGTGGCATTTCTCGAAGGTCACAAAGCCGAACAATTTGCTCCGTCAAATCCCGAAACTTCATCAGAATTTGAGATAAAAGACATCGACACAGTGCTTTCGCTCAAAGCCGAAACTCACAACTTCCCCACCACAGTAGAGCCTTTCAACGGTGCTGCTACAGGTTCGGGCGGTGAAATCCGCGACCGTATGGCTGGTGGCAAGGGTAGTTTCCCCATTGCAGGTACTGCCGTTTACATGACTTCATATCCCCGCATCCGTGAGGCTGAAGACGTGCAAAAACCCATCGACGAAATCACAGGTCGCGAATGGGAAAAGGCAGTTCCCGAGCGTAAATGGCTCTATCAAACACCGTTAGAGATATTAATCAAAGCATCAAACGGTGCAAGCGATTTTGGAAACAAATTTGGACAGCCCTTAATCGTTGGTAGTCTCTTGACATTTGAACATTTCGAAGGCGACGAAAAATTCGGTTTCGACAAGGTGATAATGCAAGCGGGCGGCGTTGGCTATGCCCGCAAACAAGACAGCCAAAAAGACACTCCCGACTCTAATATGCCTATCGTAGTGCTCGGTGGCGACAACTATCGCATTGGTATGGGCGGCGGCGCCGTTTCGTCGGTGGCTACTGGTCAATACAAAAACGACATTGAGTTGAATGCCGTTCAGCGTAGCAATCCCGAAATGCAAAAACGTGTCTACAATGCCATTCGTGCTGTAAGCGAAATGGACGAAAACCCCATTGTTTCGGTTCACGACCACGGTGCAGGCGGTCACCTCAACTGTCTTTCGGAACTTGTGGAAGAAACCGGCGGTGAAATCGAAATCGAAAAACTCCCCGTTGGCGACCCCACTCTTTCGAGCAAAGAAATTATCGGCAACGAAAGTCAAGAACGTATGGGCTTGGTAATCAAACCCGAATACGTTGACAAACTCAAGAAAATTGCCGACCGCGAACGCGCTCCTATGTATGTAGTGGGCAAAACCACCGACGATATGGTGTTTAAATTTACCAATCCCGACGGCTCCACTCCTATCAACCTCAAACTCGAGGACTTCTTTGGCAAACCGCCGAAGACCATTATGAAAGACGTTACAGTAAAGAAAAAATATGCTACTGTAAACTATTCAAACGACAAATTCCCCGAATATCTTGCCGAAGTGCTTCAAATAGAAGGCGTTGCATGTAAAGATTGGCTTACCAACAAGGTAGACCGCTCCGTAACAGGCAAAATTGCACGTCAACAATGCTGTGGCGCTATACAGTTGCCTCTTGCCGACCTTGGCGCAGTGGCTGTTGACTACACCGGCAAACGTGGTATTGCCACCGCTCTCGGACATGCTCCCGCTGTGGCTCTCATCAATGCTGAGGCTGGTTCGCGCATGGCAATTGCCGAATCGCTCACCAATATTGTTTGGGCTCCTTTGGAAAACGGTATCAACTCTATATCGCTCAGTGCCAACTGGATGTGGCCATGCAAAAACAAAGGTGAAGATGCACGCCTCTATAGCGCAGTAAAAGCAGCGTCGGATTTTGCTATCGCTCTCGGTATCAATATCCCCACTGGCAAAGACTCGCTTTCGATGACCCAAAAATATCACGACGGCTCCAAAGTGCTTGCTCCGGGCACAGTGATAATCACATCGGCAGGCGAGGTTTCTAACATCAAGAAAATTGTTACCCCCGACCTCAAACCGGTGGATAAATCTACAATTTTCTACATCGATTTCTCCAAAACCGACCTCAACCTCGGCGGAAGTAGTTTTGCACAAACAGTTAATTCTTTGGGCAGTTCGTGTCCCGATATTGCCGACCCCGAATATTTCAAAAACGCATTCAACGCCGTTCAACAACTTGTTTCAAAAGGACTTATCCTTGCAGGTCACGACATTTCGGCAGGTGGTATCATCACCACACTTTTGGAAATGTGTTTCCCCACAGTTTCGGGCGGATTGGATATCAATTTCGATTTCGACAAAAAATACGACCTCTGCCAAACACTGTTCAGCGAAAATCCGGGCGTAGTGTTCCAAACAGCAAAAGCCAACGAAGTAGAAAAGATGCTCAAATCGTTGAATATCAACTATATGATTATCGGCAAAACTATTTCTACTCACACACTCAAAGTTACTCACCACGCCAAAACACACACATTCGATATCGACTTGCTTCGCAA
The DNA here is from genome assembly GCA_017962175.1 of Bacteroidales bacterium. Classification (GTDB taxonomy): domain Bacteria; phylum Bacteroidota; class Bacteroidia; order Bacteroidales; family UBA3824; genus UBA3824. Next base: position 74,857 of record JAGCVU010000229.1, read on the forward strand.
CACTTGGTTCAAGACCTCATACCTTCTCGACCGCGAACAAAGCGAGAAATCTTGTGCCGAAAGCCGTTTCAACAACTACTCGCTCCAACCGTTGGAATTCCATTACAATGCAGAGTTCACCGGCAAGTTGGATCAATACGGTCTCAAAGCATCACGCCGTCGCAAAACAGGTGTCAAAGCCGCCATCATCCGCGAAAAAGGTATCAACGGCGACCGTGAAATGGCTTATACAATGTATCTTGCAGGTTTCGATGTAAAAGACGTGCACATGACCGACCTTGCTTCGGGACGCGAAACTCTCGAAGATGTTAACT
>JAGCVU010000230.1 GCA_017962175.1 Bacteroidales bacterium
CCTTAGGGCATAGATTAACTTTGCACTCGCTTAGCAAAACAAACATCGTACGATTATGAGCAACAAAACAAAGTTAAAAATCGGAGAGTTTTCACAGATGATGCAGGTGACGGTAAAAACGTTGCGGCATTACGAACAGAAAAATGGGTTTCGGTGATTCAGATACCGATAGAATAAGTAATTGACAACCAATTGCCTGCCTAACCATAGCGGTAACATTTTTTGATTTTGAGCAAAACCATTTACATTTGTGACAAATTAAAAAAAAAGAAACAATGAAAGCATTTATAGTATATTGCCACCCGTCAGACGTTTCGTTCACACGCAAAGTCCTCGACGCCTTTGTGAAAGGTCTTGCCGAAGCAGGTCACGAGTACGAAAACTCCGACTTGTACAAGATGAATTTCAAGACTGATATGTCTGAACAAGAATATCTTAGAGACGCCAACTACCGCACCGAGCCCACACTCGCCGCCGACGTTCTCGCCGAACAGCATAAAATCAACTCTGCCGATGCCATCGTCTTCATCTACCCCGTGTTTTGGACCGAGGCACCTGCAAAACTCGTCGGATGGTTCGATCGTGTTTGGTCTCACGGGTTCGCCTACGGGACAAAGACAATGAAAATGCTCGACAAAGCCCTGTTTCTCGTTACCGCAGGCAACACCTTGCAACGCTTGGAACAGTTCGGATTGCTCAACGCAATGAAAACAGTGATGTTGGGCGACCGACTTTTCAACCGTGTCAAACACTCTGATTTTGTGGTGTTTGACGGTATGAGCAAGAAGTTGACCTCGCGTGAGACAAATTGGCACAAACACCTCGCCACTGCATACGCAAAAGGCAAGACACTATTTACAACAACCGAAGAAATATCTTAATCAATTATTGGATTTCGGCAATCCGTCTGCCCGACTTTGTAACCCAAGAGGACTTTGATTGGGCAGTGGCAGAGGCTACGCGCAAAAAGAAAATCGACTGTTCCCGTGCCGAACTCCTCAAAATCACCGAAGGCGAATGTGTCCAAATATTGCACATCGGCTCCTACGACGACGAACCCGCCTCAGTAGCCCTTATGGACGACTATCTCAAAGCCAACCACTACCAAAACGACCTCATCCCCACCCGCCTCCACCACGAAATCTACCTCTCCGACCCAAGAAAGACTGCGGTGGAAAAATTGAAGACGGTAATTAGGCATCCGGCGAAGAAGGGGTAACAGGTATCGCTTTAAAACAATAGTTATTTTTAATAGTTATAAAAATAGCAATATCAATAAAATAACTATTTTAAAAATCTTGGGAAAATATTAACAGAAAATTTTTGGAAGGGTAAGGGGGGTGGGATATATTTGCGGATGATAATTCTAAGTTTAACTCAAAAAAATAGTATTATGAACGAGAAAAAAGTTAAAGGACTTCAAAACGAAGCGAAAAAATTCCTTACAGAAAAAATAATAGTATTGAAAGGTGTAACAATCATCCCCAAAGAGATTGAGGTATATTATTACAAGGAAGGAGAGTTCGAGGACAAATCAGTGCATCGAAACGAACTCCAAAAAAATAATAAGAACCACTTTTATGTTCATAGATGGGGAACTAATAAAGGCGATAAATATAAGGGTAGTTATTATCCCGGGGTGGATTTTGTTGTAAGTGACGACGATGCCACTTATTATTCCTACTTAATAAGAAGTGCAGTAATTAATGGTACACCCATTTATGGACCAAATAATGTTCTAAATGAAATAAAAAGAGTCTGTTGCTTGGAAGATAATGCAGAATTGGAAAAACAATATATCGAAAATAAATCTTGCAACATTGAATGTAAGAGCATTATCTACACTCAAAGATATGGTCTCGGTAATAATGTAGATGATTGTTTTCGTAAATATAAATTACGGTTTGTCGTATTGGATAAAGATTTTAAAAATGCTCGATACCAAGCGAAAGAACAGATTGTTTTAGACTATTTGGAACAATCAAAAAGTACCAAAGTCCAAGCAGAAACTTTTTGTAAGGATTATATGACTTATTTGCCATCAAAAGTTAAAGAATACTATGCAAACGAAATCTAATCCAACTTTACTTACCGATTCGGACACCAACAACGTTTATTTTTCTAATTGGTTACCAAAGGAGTGTCCGAATCTGTATAAAAATCTCAATCAGATTTTGAACGACAACTCTGTGGAGTGCAGACTGATGAAAAACACCAAAGATATTTGGTGCAGGGATTTTATGCCGATTCAGACGGAGGACAATAGTTTTGTCTCGTACAAATATTTGCCTAATTATCTCAACGATGCCAAAAATAGAAAATACATCACCAACGTCAAAAAGGTTGGCGACATCGATTTACTTAAATGGGGCGACAATGTCGTGGAATTGGATTTGATAATCGACGGCGGCAATGTCGTAAAGTGCGGCAACAAAATAGTTATGACCGATAAAGTTTTCGTTGAAAACTGTAATATATCCCACGAAGAAGTTATAAAGAGACTCACAGACGCTTTTCAGTGTGAAATTGTATTTATTCCGTGGGACTATATGCACGAAAAATATGGTCATAGCGACGGCGTGATTCATTATTTAGGCAAAAACCGCGTGTTGATGACCAATTACGATCAATTTGACGTAGATATGGCTTACAAGTTTCGCAAGGTTTTGGGCGAGCATTTTGAGGTTGTCAACTTGTCATACAATGTCGAAAAACTAAACGACAATAGTTGGGCATACATCAATTATTTACAGATTGGAAAACTTGTTCTCGTTCCACAATTAGGTATCGATGAAGACAAACAAGCATTAGAACAGATTCAGAATTATTTACCTGATTGTAAAGTTGTTGGAGTACCAGACTCGAATGAGGCAGTAAGTAAAGGAGGTGCACTC
>JAGCVU010000231.1 GCA_017962175.1 Bacteroidales bacterium
CAACGCGCTAACTGCATAATAACAAGCATAATACATTCGGTTGACGGCCGTGTTGTAAAAACCGTTTCCTATATGGCTTTGAACTTCGGCCAATGTGGTTCGGGCGTTTTCCAAACGGTACAGTACAACATTTTTCCGTTCCTCGTTTGTCATAATGCAACGCCCTCTTTTTCAATGTTTTCGTACAATGGTGTTTTGCGTGTTCCCCAATTGCTTTTTGGCAAGATGATAGGATTTATTGCTATACCATACTGCAACTCAATAGGATACAATTTCGAAAAGATTTTTTCTTCGTCCGACAGATTGACCTGCCCTGAATCAAGCAAAATCAACAAATCGATGTCGGAATTTTCACGGGCATCGCCACGCGCCTCTGAACCAAACAGTCTAACATCCATTGCGTATGGAAGTCCCCGCAATGCCATTTTTATCGCCGATGTGACATTCGCCCGTGTCATAACTGAATCTTTTCTACAAAGATACGTGTTTTTCTTTGCGATGCAATAACATATCATTAATGCCGATTGCGGTTTTTTCGCACAGATGACGCAGAAAATACTGATTTTCACGGCAATTACAATTTGTTCGTTTCAACGAACGAATTGTCGGCAATCGACATCCATTCTTCGTAAAATGTTCTCATTTTCCGCAAAGAAGGTGCCGAAAAACCTCGCAATCCTGGCAATTCCTTGCGCAGTTGTTCCGAAATGGCATCAATCACTCCCTTGCCCCAATTCTTCTTAAAGGGAATGATATTATTAGTAATACTCACTTTTCACCCTCACCAAATCATACGCAACGGCCTTACCTGTTGGCAATTGAATAAATATTGAACTCTTCTCTACAAGAAAAACCACTATGAAATCAAGATTGTGACGAATGTCTTCTACTGTCATCGTTAGCATACCAGTTTCCTCATCAAAAGAACTGTCTGTAATTTTTGCCACGATTTGCGATTCCATTAAATCCCAATTATTTTTAGTACTACTTACGACAAACAAGTTAGAACTAATAATCGCATATAAGTCTTGATATACTGTACGTTTAGGTTTGTGCGTACCGTTTTCGAATTCTTGCAACGCTGTTACTTTAAAAGTAAGTTGACTATCTTCTGATGATTGCCCTTTTGCAATAAAACTACCAAGTAATATTGCCAAACAAATGATAACATTTTTCATATTTCAACACTTTTAATTAATTCTAAATTAGATTTTTAATCATCGAATCCGTGATTGTAAACCTTTAAAAAGGTGATTACTTTCCGACCATATATATCTATTTGGTCTGTATAAACCATTAGGGCTTCGGTATATGCTTTATGGAATTCTGATAGACTTAATACTACATTTCCAACTTTCTCATTGTATAATTCAATAAACCACGTTCCCTTTTGGAAAGTTTTTTTCTCAATCGTATACCAATTTTGTCCGATTTTAATAATGTCATCGTAAACAAGGATTTTGAAAGCATTACTATTGGCTTTTTGATATTCCTCAACAGTCATATCATTTGCGTCTTTCCCGTATTTCCCATTGGCTACTTCTAACACAGAATATTTGAGAAGTAAATTCTGCCCTTTCGCATCGTTTGGTGATGTTTGTCCTTTGACAATAAAACTACCAAGTAATATTGCCACACATAAGATTAACTTTTTCATTTGATATTACTGTGTGTTATATAATTCTATTAGAAAAAGAATTTTTGAATTCTTCTTGCGTTCCAGTCAGACACGTCATCAAATTGTGGAACAGCAATCCAATTGCCTTCTCTATCAATTATACCAAATTGGCCGTATAGTTTTTCCTGTGCGAATATTACTTCGCCCCAAATGCCTATATACCCAAATTTAGGTTCGAATAGTATTTCTCCTTTCTTATCAATAAGACCAAATTTCTCGTTTTGTTTAACTATTACATAATCTTTTGTTATTCTTAAATCATCATATTCTAGCGGAACAATAGTTTTTCCTTTTTTGTTAATCACGCCACATTTCCCATCCTTTTCAACTTTTATGTTATCAGTAGTAATCCTTTTTATATAATCATATTCTGGTGGAACAATAGTTTTTCCTTTTTTGTCAATAACTCCGAACTTTCCATTATCAAAACATACGCGAACTATACCGCCGCAAAAGTCATCCGCATCAAAACCATAATTTCGTTCATTTTCGATATATTCATCTGGAAATTGTAGTGGAATGACTAAATCTCCTTTTTTGTTTATGTACCCCCATTTCTTACCATTTTTTACTGCAGCCAAACCCTCTGAAAAATCTTTTACTTCATCATATGGTAGTGACAAAATAATTTTTCCTGTTTTATCAATAAATTTCCAGCCATAATATCTCACTCTTGCTAGTCCTTTCGAAAATGAATATGCATAATCAAATATCGGGTTAATAGCCATTTTTCCACAACTGTCTATATATCCATATTTATTATTAAAAATCACCTCTGACAATCCTTCTTGAAAAACAATTGAGCAGTCATATTCGAATATCGGTTGTTGAACTACACCATTTATTATGATACCCCTTTTTATATCATCTGAATGCAGAATCTGACTAGGATTCATTATTTTGCTGTATGTGAAAACTCCATTTCCTCCATAATATAGTTCGCCACATTTTATTGGTGATAATGACCAAATTCCACTATAATCAACAAGGCCTGCTGCGACAGTTTGTCTATAATTATTCTGTTTATGCATAACGAATTTTCCCGAACCTTCACGCATCTCAATTGAAAATTGAGATTGCGGTTCTATAACATATTCTCCCTGTTTATTAATTGCTCCTTCGCCGTCTTCCGTGCAGACGACAGCATATCCATCCACAAATTCCTCTGCATCAAGAAATTTAGGAAGTATTTCATACTTTCCGTTTTTGTCTATATAGCCATAATTATTTCCCACTCTTACAGGTATAAGTAGAGAAGAATCTATATCTGTCTCATCAGTTTGTTTTTGCGTTACTGACGCACATTGGAAAAACAGAATTGTTGTAAACAAGCATAAAATGCCAATGTTTTTTTTGAGTAACTTTTTCATATTCATATATTTATTTTGAATAAACTATTAGTCTTAATCAGTAATATTTATTGACACAACCTCATTTTTTAGATAAAAAAAGCGTGGAATCCGATTTACTCGTCCCACGCTGAAGGCTCTCGCATTGCCCATCTTGTCTGAACGAGCAACGCAGAAGCCACGCATTATGCAAATGAACAATTCGGCGAACCATATGATACGGTACGCCAAACTGTATGAATTACATACACATAGGTCATCTGTCGTTGCTTCGTTATTGACAAGATGTTAAGAACTTGCGAGATTCCCAGCGCCAAGAACGAAGCGTAACAAACGCTTTTCAATATGTCAGTTTTCCAACCTAACATTGCTGTTTCGGCTGAAAAACCATTGTAAAGTTAAAGTTTTTTGGTTTAGGCAACGGGTAAGTCAAAATATTTTTAGGGAAATAATTTGCAGTGAAAAACGCTCAAACAACAACCTCCGCATCGCATTAATACAGAAATCCGAACATCCACAACGATAAATTGCGGTGTTTATCTAGCAGAAATGAAGGAAAATTGCGGTAAAAGTTCCGCAGAAATTTCAAAAAACTGCCTGAAAAGTTCCGCAGTTTTGAGATTTTTATGGCAACCGTAAGAATTTAGCCGTTGTAAATCAACTGTTTCCAGCCGTTGTTGTGATAATCGACGTATTCCAGAAAAATTCGTTCGGCCTCGTCGGGTTTGACTTTGTGCATAATGATTTCCTCGAGCACGGCGAACATCTGCACGGTGTTTATGTGAATGAAGAACGGCGAGAAGTCCCATTTCAGTGCGGGATAGCGTTGCTTCATCGCGTCCATATAGTTGAGCACCAGCGTGGTAGCCTCGTCGGTAAAATCTTCTTTGAACCGCGCCAGCGACGAGCCCGCCGACTTGAACA
>JAGCVU010000232.1 GCA_017962175.1 Bacteroidales bacterium
AAAACGTTTGTCGTGACTGATAAGCACCACCGATTTGGAACTCTGCTTTATAAAATCCTCCAACCATTGAATAGATTCAATATCTAAGTGGTTGGTGGGCTCGTCGAGAAGCAACACATCGGGGTTTTTCAAAAGCAATTTGGCAAGTTCGATACGCATACGCCATCCGCCCGAAAATTCAGAAGTTTGACGCTGAAAATCAGAACGTTCAAAGCCTAATCCCATAAGAGTTTTTTCGATATCCTCCTCAAAATTGGTCATATCTATGGCGTAGAATTTTTCGCTCAGCGCGCTCACCTTTTCAATCAGAGCCATATAATCGTCTGATTCGTAATCGGTACGGGTTTCGAGTTCGCGGTTGATGCGTTCAATCTCGTTTTCGGTATCTTTGAGATGTTGAAAAGCGAGCGAGGCCTCCTCAAAAACAGTCCTGCCATCCTCAGTCATAAGGTGTTGCGGCAGATACGCCACCACGCAGTCCTTAGGTTTTGTAACAGCGCCACGGGTAGGAGTACGTTCACCTGCAATCACTTTAAGCAGAGTGCTTTTGCCTGCGCCGTTTTTACCCATAAGGGCAATGCGGTCTTTGTCGTTGATTTGAAAAGAAATATTCTGAAACAGAGTTGTTCCGCCGAACTCTACGGCAAGGTTGTCTACGCTGAGCATTACTATTAAGGTGTTTTAAAATTTGTGGGCGCAAAGGTAAGGAAAAAAAATAAATAATCATAATAGACAGATTATTAAGCGGAATGCGTGGTGTTTTTTTCTATTTTTTCAATTTATATTGTTCATTATCACTATATTCTAAAAATTTTCAAAAAAAACTCCTCAAAAACTTGACATTGACTAATACAATCCGTAAATTTACCAATGTAAAAAATAGTGATTGGGCTGTGCGCAACGCACACCCATAGCCGAGAATAATTTTGAAGAATTATTCGGAAGTTGTGCTGACTCTCTTAAATACTTGAACGTAGGAAATTCGAATATAGCGGGAGAGCAGCACGGCAACCGGCTCATATCATATATGGGCGTGGTGTGCAGTTGTTATATCTTCGCTATAAAGGTTTCCTACGACCTAAGTATTTAAAGGTGTAACATCAAGTGCTACCGCGCTTCTTTTTTTTCTAAAAAAATCCCTTCCGATAGTTTTCGATAAATTTTATTCGACACTGTGCCGCGATATGGCACAGTGGGCGAGGATATTTGCAGACTATTATTGATTTATTAACTTAAAAATTGAGAACTATGGCAGAAAACAAGGAACAAAAGTGTCCTCTTTGTGGACAAGACCTTACTGACACTGCAAGAGCGGAAAAGGCAAGAATTGAGAATCTCAAAGAATTGTATAAAAAGTATTACGAAGGCAGAGATTATCATCTCAAACGCTTTTGGGAAAACTCTATTTTCGTATGGACTTTTCTAATGGTATGTTTTACTGCATATGGTATACTTGTGAGTAAATTTTTAGATGTCAAATTACATTCAGATATTAAGCCCTATTTCCCAATTCTTAGTTCTTTTGTGTGCGGAGTTGGTTTCGTCCTTTCTGTCTTTTGGTATAAAATGGCAAAAGCATCAAAGGTGTGGTATGAAGTGTATGAAAATGTAATTTGGGAAATGGAAAGTTTTAATAATGAGTTTCATTATGATGATAAATACCTTATTCATAATTATTGGTCTTCAAAAGAAGGTAGTAAAATTTCTTCACCTTCCAAAATTGTAATAGCAATAGGTGCATTACTTATCGCATTTTGGATTTCAGCGTTGATAATTGGTATAGGAGCGGGAGAGGATTTGTTCAAATCACACAATCGTATTATGACTATATTGGTAATATGTATTTTTGTTTCATTAATTGTGTTTGGATTAGTAGGTATTTTGGATTTAAAAAGTTCGTGCATTAGGGATGAAAAAAGTAACAAGGTATATAAAGAAATAATACAAAAAATACACACCCTTAAATTGTCTTACCGATATTTAGAAGTTAAATATGGGAAATATTACGAAAAGGACAAAATATGGTTGGTTTTAAAAAAAACTGATTCAAACAATAAAGACATTGAAGCCTTCAAGAAGTCATTAGAAAATGATTATAAGTCAAATTATTTAATTGAAGTTTCTTATATATAAACAATTATACAAATAAGTAAAACTCATACCATTATGGAACAATTCGACGATACTCCTAAAAAATTGAAAGATTTAAACGAACTCCTCACAAACACCGAGAAGTTTATCAAAATCTGCGAAACAGATGGTTTCCGCGACCACTATCCTTATAAAGAAGAAGAGTGGAATTACGGATTCCAAAACATCGTTACGGAACTTAACGATGTAATCACACTTTTATTTATAGGTCCGTTTTCATCGGGCAAAAGTACATTTGTTAATGCTTTGATTGGTAAGGATATATTGCCGACAAACGACAGCCCTTGTACTGCGGTAATTACCGAAATTCAGTTCAAGAAAAGCGGCGACCATACTGCCAAAATCTATCGCAAGGGTGAAGATAAACCCGACGAACGTGAGTTCTCAGAAGTTATCAATATTATCAACGGGCCCACAGGTGCTGTTGGTGAAGTTGCGTCCTATCATCATATTGTTTTGGAACTTGATACCGAACTATTGGAAGATAGATATTACGAACAGTTTGTCGGCAAGGTTAAGATTGTGGACTGCCCTGGATATGGTTCAAAGTACTATTCCAATGAAGATATAATTGCATCATATATGCAGTCTTCAAATTTTACATTTTGGATGACGCCTGCCCAAAAAATTGGTGGAGAAGTCGCCAAGAAGTACCTTAGCGAAATAAAACGTAAAACACAAACACTGATTCCTGTGATTACCAAATCAGACACTATTTCAGATGAAAAAGAGAGGGAAGAAATCCGTGAGAGTTTTGTAAAAGAACTCGGTGATTTGTTTAAACTAAAAGAAGTTCAATTTGTTTCGTCTCTCAAATGGCAGGAATCTCGCAGTTTGCAAAAACAACTTGATAACAAGAAAGAAAAATTGTCAACAGATAAAGTACAGGAGTTGATAACCAAAATAAAGACATTAAAGAATGATTCAGGCGTTGTAAATGTTATTCTCCAAATGATGGATTCTGTTGATAAAAAGGGAATCAATGTTGCTAAAATTGGTTCTTGTAAATCGGCTTTAACTGAATTATTAAAAGACATAAAAAAGGTTGCTGACGACGAACTTAAACGTTGGCAAACGGATTTGAGTGCTTCGGGAATAGATATACAGAATCTTGATAATAAGTATGGCAAGATTGATACAGTAAAGAAAGATGTTGACAAGTGGATTAAAGACAATGTTAAAGATTTTTCTGATTCACTTAACAATAATATTATTAATGAGTTATCAAAATGCAAACAGCCTACTCAGAATACAATTAATGACATAATTAATAGAGTATTGCAAATTGAACAGCCGAAAATAAACACCAAGTTGAAAGATAAATTGCAAAAGTCATACAAACAATTCTTGGGTGATTATAAACTATCTGCCGAAGATATTGAACAACTTAATTTTGGTGGCATTTCGTTAGAAGAGTTTAAACGGGTTTTAGAACCTGTTAAGAATGTTTTGTTTGCTATGTTGGAGACTCTGAAAACGGCAGGTGTTCAGTCTGTGTTGACAGGAGCATCAGGTGTTGGGCTCTGGATGTGGGCGCCGGCGATTGCAGAACACGTTCTTGTGCCTGCCTTTGTAGGTACGATTGCGAGTGTTGCTGGTGCAGCATTGATTGGTTTAGCAATTATACCTTTGATTCCAACAATTGCAGATAAAATCAAGAATATCAACAAACGTTCAGAAGAAGAACGTGAAAACGAATTGAGAAACACACTTTTAACAGGATTCAACGACAAGATTTTACCCAGTCTTACAAAAACGATGTATGAGGTAAGCGACAACTATTATAAATCTATTATTAGTCAAGTTGACCAAACCAACGGTAAAAAAGAGCAGAACTATAAAATAGTGGCAAGTGTAATTGCCAACGTAAATGAAAAAATTGACTTCATCAACAAAAATCTTTAATTGCTATGGCAAAAGAACTTGATTTATATGCCGCTCTTTTTAAGGCAAAAAAAGAAATGGCAGCGTTGGCAAAGGACGATTTTGAATATGGCGACGCTTACAAAACGCTTGAAACTGCATTTTATAATAGTCGCCCCGTTGTGGCTGACAAAGTTTACTCATTGTGCAACCGTGTGGAAGATATGCTTTACCTTTTGTCGGACTCAATGCGTCAAGATTGCGGTATAAGAACAAAAAATCGTCCTGTGGTATTACTCACAGGCGAGTTTTCTACTGGGAAGACTACACTTATTCAGGAATTTACCAAAGAAAAAAGTGGTACAATTAGCCCAATACCCGAAACGGCAAATATTGTGGTTCATAAATCAGCATCAGAATCGAGTTGCGAAATATTTTTCAATAAGAAATTTAGGATTGCAAAGTCGGAAGATTTTAGAAAGTTTCTTCATACTTTTGACATTGACATTAAGAAGAATTTCGTAATCACTGATGGCGAATATTGGAACTTTGTGAACGATTCTGTGGTTAAAAGTAGTTGGAAATCGAATGAGATTCAGGAATTTATGTACAAAACAAAGGATTATCCCGAAGCGTTTGCCACAATTATTTGGGCACACGATAATTGTCCAGATTATTCGCCTTTGAATTACACCTATCTTGTTGATATGCCAGGCACAGGCGGAAACGAAGCGCACGAAAATGTTATTGATAGGTATTTTGAGTGTGATGAACCCGATATCGTTTGTTATTTGATTGACACTGACAACGGTATTCCCGGCAAGGTGGCAGAAGATGGTATCAAGAAGATAGCCAATTTATGCTTAGGTCGCGATATTCAATTCTTTTGGCTCTATGCCAAACCATCTGCAAATTCTGAGCAAGATATCAATAACGAAGTAGACAACAATAAGGATTGTTGGCTCAGCCGTAAGCACAAAGAAATTGTAGATTTTGTTGATGCAATTTATAAGGGACAACAGCCTGATAGTATAACTGATACGCCAAACAGAGATGCAACTGTTGATGAGAATTTTATTAAAAAGGATTCTATTGATGACGAGAAAAGTCAATTATTGCAATGCGCCGAGATGTTGAAAAACGCTCCAATTATTGATGCCCGAAACCGATTTGACGGGAAGGAGAATTGTTGCACTGCACACGCTATCAACGCATTTGCAATGGTAATTCAACAATATTATATCAAAATTCTCCAAACATATACTGATGCTTTACTTCAAAAATTGTCGCAATTAGATGTTCCTGACTCATTTCGATTAATATATAAACCGTCAGAAAAGCATTATGATATTTTAAAACGTCTTTTTGAGCGTATAGATGATGTTTTGAAAAATAATATTACAAATGTTGATTGTATTAAAGAGTCAATTAAAGTAATGTTTGATATTAAGCCTGTCAAAGATATTATTGGTGAAAGTAATAAAGTAACTGTTTATTTGGAAAATCTTTATAAACGTATTGATTCTTTGATAGATGTATTATTAAATAAGTATACTAATGGAATAGTTAAAAAAACATTCAACTTGAATGAGTTTTATCGCAAATATAAAGAAGATTTGAAAGAACGAACACCTGAGAATCTTTTGTTCTATGATGTTCAAGTATTTCATTGGTTTAAACTATTTTACAGTGGTCAGGTTACAAATGCCTATACCAAGGGTTTCAGCGACAGTGTTTATCACAAGTTAATGGCTTTGCTGGATGAGTTGAAAGAAGACCAAACAAGTATCTTATATATTTGGAAGTAATTTGAATACACAAAAAACTCACTGCCCATCCATTTTCGCAGTGAGTTTTTTATATTTGTGAAAAAATCGAATCATTATGTCCAAAGTCTACAAAATTACCCCAAAATCCATTATCCGTCGCAACGGATTGGTGCTCACACCATCGCAGAGTGTGATAGTTACCTGCGCTATGCATACGTCGAATCCGTTTTACAACGGCGCCAAGGAAGTCCGCGAGGCGTATATGCGGCTCTATGGCTTCGACTACCAAAAAGCCAACTGCCATCACGCGGATTTTGTGTTTGAGAGGTTGGATTGAGAGGGGACATTTGTGTGTCAGCCATCAGTTTTAACATAA
>JAGCVU010000233.1 GCA_017962175.1 Bacteroidales bacterium
ATAATAAAAAGCCGCTCCAATATATTAAAGGTGCGGCTTTAATTGTAGCAACGGCAAAGTTGCTATTTTTTTTTATTATAAACAAATTATTCTACTTTTTTTACCACGCCGGTAAAGAGCGGCACGTCTTGGTAACTAAGTTCGTATGCAAAACTGCGGTCTACCACAAAATCGTAGTTGATTTCTTTTTTGTCGGGGCCTAATCCTGCAGAATTTACCATACTCATTGCCGTTACCGCTGCGCCTTCAATGCCCGAACGTTTAACTTCTAATTTTGTAACGTGCTTAATTTTGCGGCAGCACACATCTGCATCGGTGATATGGCTAAAATCGCAAGCACCAGAAATAAAGAATTTTTTTACGCCCATATCCTTGATAATGCCGGCAATGTCTTCGTCGTATTCGGCTGTAAACTCAGGAAACAGACAGCGAGTGGTGTATTCAAATTCATCGTCTTCGTAGATATAAGAGGTGTTATCATTGAGAACCTCAGTATTGTAAATTTCGTCAACGGTGTGTCCATCGTTTGGAACATAAAAAGTTAACTCAAATAGATTGTTGGTGCGAGTGTAAAATTTGCGATACGAGTCTGTGGTGACTGCCTTGCCCGGGAAATACTCACCTGTGAGCAACTGCAGGGAACTGTTTGAATTGTCGTAATTGCGAAATTTATATTTGTTGCTTGTTAGTTGAAGGTCTTGGGCCAACAAATTCCAAACCTCGCGCAAGTATACCACATTCATTAACACCATGTATGTATCTGCGTCAAGGTTTAAATCAGGACTTAGCAATCCGTTGGTTTCGTTTTTGATATACGAGGTGATAGTTTTGTTAATGTCGGTATTGGGCAAAAGTTTAAACACATCGGCATAAAATAGAGTGTTGAGACTATTGAGACCGTCTTGCTTGGCTTCGGCATTAGCATTGAGCCACAACGAGTTAACGCATTTTATTTGGTTAACTTTTTTTTCACCCTCCTCGTTTGAAAAAACTGTGTTGCAATAGCTGTTGAGAGTGCTGATATTGGCAATTAATTCTTCGTAGGTGATGCCGAGAGCGTCTAACAATTCTTGACGCGTGTCGCCATTGGCACAATCGGTAGCCATACTCATAGCCATAAAAATAGATAGCGGCGAAACTGCAATATTTTTTTCTTGTTCAAAGCCTATTTTAGTTGCCACTTTGTTAGAAAACAGATTGATTTTCTTTAGAAAATCGGAGTAACCATCGTTCCAATGTGCCTCTTTTAATTCACCTTTTCCTGAAATTAGTGCTTTAGAAATAGCTTCTGTGTTTTCAGATTCGTAACTATCGGCGGGAGATTCGGGTTGCGATGGGGTAGGAGCATCATCGTTTTTATCGTTTTGGCACGATACGCCTGCAAAAAGGAGCGATATTGCCACCATTGCACAGATAATTTTTGGTTTAATCATATTGTGTGGATTTATTGATTTAATTTTTTCAGTTTTCGTAATTGATGACAACTAAATATGCCGTTTCCCCTAAAAATAATGTTGTTTTTCTTTTTTTTCTTAAAATCACTTGACACGTATTTTATAATTCCGTACCTTTATCAAAAATTTTAAAAACCGTAGTAAATGGCACGGTAAATGCACTGAATTTTTGTCAGAAATACATTATAACACCAACAACAAACCACAGAGCCATGTCAGAGCGTGATTTTATATTGGACCTAATGCAGTCGACCGGCAACGAAGACCTGCACTATTTTTATCGTGGCGAGTTTACGCAAAGTCTCTCGCACCAGATTCTTTCGCTTGCAGAGAAAAATATCGACAAAGACCACATTTCGTCGAAAATCAAGAAGCGTGTGTTCCATATTATGGTAGAGAGTATTCAAAATATCTCGCGCCATCAAGACGAGCCGTACAAGCCCGAGGAAACTGCTATTTTTGGTATTCAGAAAAAAAGTGAACACTATTATATCACCACCGGCAATGTTATCGAAAATGCCAAAACCGAATCGCTCTGTGGCAAATTAGACAAAATCAACAATCTCGACCAAGAAGAACTTGATGCTTTTTATCGCGAAGTGCTTAGCAACGGGCAACTTTCGTCGAAAGGTGGCGCCGGACTCGGTCTTATAGAGATGGCTCGCAAATCTGGCAACAAATTGAAATACGCATTAGAAAAAATCAGCGATTTGATGTCGTATTTCTACCTTCACAGCAGTATCAACACCATTACACTGGGCGAGGCACCCGAGCCGCCCGACAATTCGGCATATTCGCTCAAATATATGACCGAACTTCATAAGTATATTATCAAGCACAATATATTGCTGATTTACAGCACGGTATTTGATCAAGACAGTCTTTTGAGCTTGATTCAGATACTTAAAAGTCGTGCCGATACCCCCAATTTCCGCAAAAAGACAATCAGCCTTATGACCGAAATGCTTCAAAATATTATTCATCACGGCGATATCAATATTTGCGGTATCAAGGGCAGCAAGGGTATATTCTATATTGCTGAAAATGATGGACTCAACGAACTTACCACCATCAATTATATACCCAACGGATCTATCGAAAAACTCAAATCAAAAATAGACTATATCAACTCGCTTTCTGATGAGGATCGTGAAGAATATTACAACGAACGTCTGTTCGACTTTAGGATGATTACAGCCAAGGAGGCCGGTCTCGGATTTATTGAAATGCGAATCAAGAGCAAACATCCCCTTGAATACTCGTTCCAAAAAGTTGACGACGAATACTCGCTGTTTAAATTCACAATCCGACTCAAAAACAGTTAAACTAAAATCTCTGAAAAAATAAGTATGGATTCGCTCACAATACAACACACAGATGAAACCCCTTCGGTAATGCTCGACAAATCGCAAGGTATTTTTCGCATAGCAGACAACTCTTATCCCGATGATGCACGCAAATTTTATGCGCCTGTGCTTGCGTGGATTGAAAAATATTTTGAAGAGCCAAATGCCGAAACGGTGTTTGAGTTTGCCTTGACCTACTTCAACACTTCAAGTGCAAAAATCATCACCAAGATACTCAACATATTAAAAGAGAATAGCTACAAAACAGCCGTAAAAGTAAGATGGTGCTACGAATCTGACGACACAGATATGCAGAAGTCGGGAGTGCGCTATCAGCAGCTCAGCGGCGTTGATTTTGAATTTGTAGAACTTGAAGTATAAAAAAAACGAGGGTTTTTAAGCCCTCGCTTTTTACAAGATATTGAAACCGCTGACTATTTGATTTCTACCGAAGTGGTAGTGTCTTGCTGAGCGGCCTTAGGCACTTTGATAGTAAGGATACCGTTGGTGTACGATGCCGAAATAGCCGTGGTGTCTACGCCTTTGGGCAATGTGAATGAGCGACGGAAATTGCCGTAAGAATACTCTCTGCGGTAAACGTCGGACTTTTTAGGTTCCTCGGTTTGAGTTTCGCGCTCTACCTCAATCGACAATTCGTCGCGCAGGATATTCACCTTGAAATCTTTTTTCTCGTATCCCGGGGCGGCCATGTCGATTACAAAGTCGGTTTCGGTTTCGCTGATGTTAACAGCGGGAATGCAGAACTGTTTTTTGTTCTGATAATAAGGATTAAACAATCCATTGTCGAAAATGGAATCCGAATTAAATAATCTTTGCAACATATTTGCCTCCGTATTTAAATAGTTATGTGTTTTCATTTTTTTAAATTTTAATTGGTTTAACTTTCGATTAGCGTAAGTTCAAACCCCGTACCAATGCCGAAAATAGGCTATTTTAATGACAAAATATCAGTTTTCTGACAATTAGTCAATGTCAAAATGGCAGTTTGTGTAAATGATTAGTATTTGTAAGGTAAATATATATAACTGATTATAACAACGATAGGTTGATTTGAAAAATAAGTGAAAAAATGAAACTTCGTATTATATAATTCAGTATATTTGCGAATAGAATAAATAGGGATAAATGAAAAAATTAACAACCATATTGTTGATAACGGTATTGCAAGTGCTTTTGGCAATAGTTTCGCAGGCTCAAACAGGATACCGATTTTACAATATAAATAAAACCAACGGACTTAACAGCGATATTATCACAGCTGTTACCGAAGACGGCTACGGATTTATATGGGTAGGCACACAGACAGGTCTTTTGCGCTACGACGGACAATCTTTGGTGGCCATCAACGAACTCAACGACTCGCTCAATCTCGAAGGCAGCAATATCAACGACCTTAAAACCGACCACGATGGCAATATTTGGATAGCCACCGACCACGGTTTGGCAAAATACAACATCAAAGCAGAGACTCTCACCAATGTTGTAATTGATCAAGACACTCCAAACCCAAGAATCAACTACCGCACCGAACGACTTTTTGTAACCTCCGACAGTATATTTTATTTCTTTACCGGCGATGGTTATCTTTACGGCTATAGCAACGACGACCAACCGGTGCAATCATATGCATACGAATTTTTTGCCCATAAGTCGGTGAAAACCTGCTTTATGGACAACGACAACACTATTTGGGCAGTAGACCGCAACGCTTCCACTATATACCATGTATCCCTTGACGGACATATGCTCGACTCTCTTGAATGTGTGAGCAAATATCCTTTTCCGTTGGTTGAGGCTTATGCTTTTGTCAACAACGATGACGGCACAGTGTGGATCGGTTCTTATGCCGGCATTTATCAGATTGATGTTAACAAACATACTGTTACTCTGATAGAAGAAATAGGCGGACAACCGCTACCCAAGAGTATTAAAGCATTTTACAAGCGGAGCAACGGCGATATTTGGATTGGTACCAATGCCGAAGAACTTTTTGTGGTAAACCGAGGACGAAATTTTGTACAGATGATAGAGTCTGACCACAGTCAGCAGTCGGTTAGAAGACTCAACAGCGTAACTGTAAATGTTATTTTCGAAGATAGCAACTCTATAATGTGGTTTGGCACATGGCACGGCTTATCGTACATCAGTTTAAAACATCCTATTAGATTTGATGCCATAAGCTATCCCGAAAACGAATCAATATTGCGTCAAAACCAGATTTCGTCGATTTGTCAAGCTCCCGACGGCACTTTGGCTATCGGTAGCGATGGTGGCGGAATTATTTTTTGGGACGGCGTAAGTAGCAGCCGTTTCGGTGGTTATACCGAAAATACACCTAACAGCAAAATGCGTTCGTCATCAGTGTTGGCTATGGCTTACGACAAAGAAGGCAACCTTTGGGCAGGCGGATACAATAATCCTTTGCTGAGAATTTACCCCGATCGAAAAACATCCGAGTCGTATAGTCTTGTAAACGTAATCAAGGGTGTTACCAGCGACTTTATTGCCGACATTCTTGTTGACCATCTAGACCGTATTTGGGTGCTAACCAATGGCGCCGGATTGCTTCAGTTTGACCCGAAAACTAAGCAGTATACTCGTGTGTTATGCGATTCACGACTTGTAGAGCCGGTGAGCATGTACGGCACATGTCTTGAGGAGGGTCCCGACAACACTATTCTGGTAGGAACTTATGCAGGTATGTATGTTTACTATCCCGAACAGGATATTATTGAAAATTACTCATATAGCCATGGTTCGGAATACAGTATTTCGCACAATGTGGTTTACGACATAATGCTTGATTCGCATCATCGTGTATGGGTGGCTACCGAGGCAGGAATCGACCGTTTAGATGTGCGTCGTGGCATATTTTATCACTATGATGGCGACGGACAGCTCAAAAATAAAATTTGTACCAACATAATTGAAGATGTGGCGCACGACATATGGATTACCACCAACAACGGATTACTGAAGTTTAATCCTGAAGTAAATGTAGTGGCACGTGTGTACGACACCGACGACGGATTGCTTTCGTTGAGTTTTGAAAAACATTCTTCACTTGTGACTAAAACCGGCACTATATTTTTCGGCACTCATGATGGTGTGGTATTTTTCAATACTGTAAATATCAAAACAATCTCATATGTGCCCAAGCCGGTAATCACCAATCTATTGATGAGTTATAATAGAGTGTCGCCCGGCAATGAGGATCAAATTCTTGAAAACTCAATAGTCTGCACCGATGAAATTGAGCTTTCGTGGCGTGATGCTTTTTCGTTTGAATTCACCATTTTAGACTTTTTGTACGGAAAAAATACCAAGTTTTTTTATCGTCTCGACGGATACACCAATTCTTGGACAGCCATAGGGCAGCGTCGCGAACTCGGATTCACCAATCTTGACCCGGGACGTTACACACTACGCATCGTGGCAGAAAATTCCGACCGCATACGTAGCGAGGAACGCACTCTTGTAATCATTATTCGTCCGCCGTGGTATAGAACCAAAGTGGCAATTATTTGTTTCGTTTCTCTTACCTTGTTGATTTTGTGGCTTATTCACTTGTTTAGAGTTCATAGAATGCGTAGACGTCAGATGGAACTTGAGGAACAGGTTGAGAGCCGTACAATAGAACTTATGAGTCTCAATGCTATGCTCGAACAGCGTAGCGAGGAGATGAAACAGCAAAACGAAGAAATTCAATCGCAACGCGACGAACTATTTGAGAAAAACAACCAATTGCACACCAGCCGCGAGGAGATTCAAAAATCGTATGAGCGTCTTTTGGAACTCAGCGAACTTGATAAACAAATATCTGAATCTACCGACACCGAAACCATTTTGCAGACTCTTTACCAAAATAAGGTGGTGGCTCTTGAGGGATGTGGATTGTGTGTGTGCAAACGTTCGAAGAAAAAAGGTTTTGTGGAGTTCTCTAAGTATATTCAAGATGGACAAACTTGGGAACTTGACGACGAAAAAATCTCAGAACTTATCGACCCGTTGACTGCAGCTTGTTTTGACACCGGCAAAGAGGTAATAGCCGACAATTCTTCGGTTTACGAAGTAACTATGTTTCTTGCCGAGATGGGCTACCGCACTTGTGTAAGAATACCGCTGTTTAGTGGTGGCGAAGTGTCGGCGGTGATGATTATCAATAGTCCTAAAGAAAATGCATTCTCCAAAAACGATATTGCTATATTTAAGGTGATAGCCTCGTATAGCGAGATTGTGATTGAAAAAGCCGATGCATATTCACAGATACAAGCCAAAAATGCCGCCATCAACGGTAGTATAGCATATGCACAAACCATTCAGCAGTTGTTGCTTACACAAATCGACGATTTTAAAAAGTATTTCAACGCCGAAGTGCTATACCGCCCCAAAGATATTGTGTCGGGCGACTATATTTGGCAGTGTGTAGTTAAAGACAACAACGGATTTATGGTATTCTGTGCAGTAGTTGACTGCACCGGTCATGGCGTTCCCGGAGCGTTTATGAGCTTGATTTCGAGCAGTATACTCCGTGAAATTATCAAGATACGTAATATCCTTGAGCCGATGGACATTCTTACCGCTGTTTCGGCTACTACATCCAAAGTGCTACGACAAGAAGACGGCGAAAACAAAGACGGAATGGATATGTCGCTTTGTCGTTTTGATGTTGACAGCAACGGCAATATGTCGCAGTTTGTATATTCAGGTGCAAAATGTCCCATACTGTTCCGTCGTCACAATAGCAACGAGTGCACCATGATACCCGCCGACCGTATATCCATTGCGGGAGGTGTTCGTCGTCAGTCGGAAAACAGATTGGAATTTACTCAGCAAGTGTTTGAAACCATACCCGGCGATACTGTTTATATGTATAGCGACGGTATCATTGACCAAAGCAATCAAGAGCGTACAAGATTTGGTCGCAAACGTTTGATTGAGAGTGTCAATAGTTCGGCATCTTTACCCCCCGAACAGCAGAAACAGAAGATTGAGCGTGCGCTTGATGCATATTCGTATGGCACCGAACAGCGCGACGACATCACACTGCTTATACTTCAAATTCGTGATAAGGTAACAGTTGTTGAAAATTAAAATCTTGACCCTTTGAAATCCAAGTCGGGAATATAAATCCACATGCCTTTTTGATACATATAACCGTCGAAACTACCATCGGGACCGCTGTATTTTGGGTTGCCGTTGTATTCGGGCGGAATGACTAAGTGGTCGGCTACAAACAGTTTCATACGTTTGTCGTAGCGTAGGCTCATAACTGCGCGTTCGGTATATTCAAAAATTAGGCGTTGACAATTGCGTTTGTGTTCGTCGATAAAGTTTCCGCCGAAAAATATTTCACCGCCGTTGTCAAGTTCTAAGCGCACTTGTTCCATTACTTTGCGGTTTACAAAGAGGTCGCCGCCGTCCCATCCCACAAGGGCGTAAATGTTGCTTTTTTTGCCTCCTAATTGTATTAATTCGTAATAAATAGCTCCGTACCAATTGGTAGATTGCATAGAGGCTGTTGCAGGATTAGATGTTTCGTCAGAATTGTCGTACAGACGGAGAGTAACCCAATCGTTATGCACATTTATCTGCACTGCGCCGTAGTATCGGTAACAGCCGTTGGAAAATTGCAGTCCCCATGTAAAAATTCTGAACTTATTGTCGGGTGCTGTTAATACCGAAATAGGGTTGAGGTTGTCGTATGGATAAAGATGGTCGTCGTCCATACCCAAAAGTATGTTTAGTTCTTCGTCAACATTTTTGGCAAAAACATTTCGAAGCGAATCGTTTGCGGCGTTGCGTGCTAATTCTAACTGTGCTGTTACCTTTTGAGCCTGTTTGTCCATATCTAACCTATCGTAGTCGATATGCTGAGCAGATACCGAAAGTGCTATAAATAAGGGTATTAAAGCGAAAATTTTTTTCATATTTTTCTTTTTAGTTTGTTTAACGTATTATGCGATAGAAATTATTGCAAAATTAATCAAAAAAAACTTACCTTTGTAACAAATAAGCAAACAATATCTGATATGAAACTGAGATGTATGATAATAGACGATGAGCCGCCGGCAGTACGGCTTATCCAGAGTTTTATAGATCGCACCGAGGTGCTTGAATGTGTTGGTGGCTATACCGACAGTGTGGAGGCTGTGCAAAAAATTAAGCAGAATCCGCCCGATGTGTTGTTTTTAGACATTCAAATGCCCGACCTTGACGGTATGCAATTGTCGAAAATGGTGCCGCCCGAAACCAAAATAGTATTTACCACTGCATACAAGGAGTATGCTTTTGATAGTTACGACGTAAATGCCATCGACTATCTGCTCAAACCTATAAGTTATGCCAAATTTCTTAAGGCAGTGGAAAAATGTCAGGAATGGTACGAAATGAAAAACGCCAACAATTCGCAAAACTCTGGTGCGGTGTTTATCAAGAGCGACTCTCTATTGGTGCGTATTGATATTTCGGAGATATTGTATGTATGTGCTTTGAAAGATTATGTACGATTTGTTTTCGACAGCGGACGCAAGCCCATTATCTCGCTTATGACAATGAAAAATGTGGAGCAGATTCTTCCGTCAGATAGTTTTATTCGTGTAAGTCGTTCGTACATAGTGTCGCTCAACAAAATTCGTTCAGTAGACAAAAACAATTGCATCTACATTGGCGACGAGGTGGTACGCGTTACCGATGTTTACAGCGAACAATTTAAAAAGTTTATCGGTAATTGATAATCAGATTGTTAATGATACCGGGTTTTCCTTTTGAGCCGATATGATCAAGGTCTATGCGGCGTGGTTTTGGTTTCCGTTTGGCAATTACGGATTGTTCGCCGTTGGTAATCAAAGATATAGCTTTTGCAAAAAGTTCCTCGTTTTCGTTGCCGAGAGGCTCTGCGTAAGAATCTTTGAGGTAATAGTCGGGTACAAAACCGTTTTTGAAATTCATTTCGCCTTTAGAGTTTTTGCAGCAGGCAACTACAAGATACACAGCCCATTCTGAATAGTCGATACCGTCGTCGTCGGTTCCTTGGTCGTCTTCATCGTTGAGTAGCAAATTAGACGTAAATTTGCCGTAAGTGGTGTCGCCAATGATGGTTACGTCCATATATGCGCTGAGACCCGAAATCAATTCCTCACTTGCCGAAGCGGTGTTTTTTGAGGTTAGCACATATAGTTTGTCGATGTTAAGATGCGTATCTTGCTTGCTAAAGGTGGAGAATGTGGGTAAGTTTTCCTTTTTATAGTAGTTGGTGAGTGTTTTGTTCATATCATCATATAGAAACACATTACCCTCGTTGCCTCTGGGCACAAGCATTGAAGCCAAGCAGTCGAGCGTGGTAACGTATCCGCCGCCATTGAGCCTGAGGTCTATCACAAGGTCGGTTATCTGTTGGTCGGCAAGTTCTTTGATGGCATTTTTTACCGAAATAGTGTCATCGTCGAAACTATCGTAGAGAAAGTATCCTATGTTGTGGCTACCTACTTGATGAGTAGATACTTGCAGTACAGAATTGATGTTCATTTCGCGCTTGGTGATGTATGGAGAGGTAAACTCCTCACCGTTGTATTCAAGTGTGTTGTCTACAAGTTGAATCTTGGTGTATGTGAGTGTGTATCCGTTTTGATTAAGAAGATTAGAGTAGTTGCTTTTGGTGAGAGTGGTGCCGTCTACAGCTTTGATAACGCAACCTCGTGTAATACCCGATTCGGCTGCAGGTGAATTGTCGTAAACATATTTTACCATTGCCACCAAATTGTCGTGGTTGTATTTGTCGCGATATAACTCAAGGTCGAGACCATCGGTGAGATATTCGTTGTTGAACAATCGGTTTACTTCAGAATAGTTGTTGAGCACTACCGAAAATCTGTCGTCTTGATGACGGAATCGTTCAAACACTTCATATGGCGTGTTAAATCGAGTGATATCAAGATATTGTGGAACATTTTCGTTCCAATAATAAAAATCGTAACATATTTTCCAAACAAACTTGTGCACAGTGTAGTCTTTGCCGTTGTATCGGTTGCGGTTGTCGTTGCTGTAAAAATCATCATCCTTGTGGCAGCCTACGCAAACAGCCGCTATCAATAGTATATATGTTGTTATTTTTTTCATATTGAGTTTTTTAATTATCTATTGCAATATTACAACTTTTATCAATGCCATAACACTCAAAAAACGTTAAAAATAATAAAACTTTGTTTTGTTGTACAACACTAAGCCTTTGATTGTAGTTTATTTTGTATATTTGCATACTCAAAAAAACTAATTACGTACTAAAAATGATTAAGAGACTTCTATTTATGGCGTTTGTGTTTACGGTTGCAGGCGCATACGCACAAAACGACGAATGGTTCGACAAAAACGGCAATATTCTGCCTAAGTATTTAGACGACAATGGTTTACTCTCCGATGAATACCTTGTCGACGCTTACGAATTTACTTCTATTGATGAGGCTTTGGCTAATCCGCTGAAAGTGATTAAGTTGAACCTTGCAAAACAAGATTTAGACGAATTCCCCTCTGAAATTGTGCAGTGCCACAATCTTCATGTGCTTGATTTGGATTCTAACAAACTAACATCCATTTCGCCCGAAGTGGCTATGTTGCCCAATTTGCAATATCTTGTGCTCAACAACAATGAGTTAACCGAGATTCCCTCAGAAATTGGTTCGCTCAAAAACCTGTTGATGCTCGACCTTGGGGCAAACCGTTTGCGCAATATTCCCAACGAAATTTGCGCTCTCGAAAATCTTCAAAACATTATTTTAGACGAAAACCAAATTGAGTCTCTCCCGGAGTCAATTGGTTCTATGACAAAACTTTACAATCTTTCTGCCAATCACAATCGCATCAAAGAATTGCCCGAATCAATAGGGTCGCTCACTGAACTTCAAAGTCTCGACCTATCGGACAATCTTATTGCCAATCTGCCCGAAACATTTTGCAATTTGCAAACAATGCAGATTTGCGATCTTCACAACAATGCGCTTGCCCTCTTGCCCGAAAATATCTGCACTTTGAAACAATTGCCGTTTCTCAATTTGAGCAACAATATTATAAAATCACTGCCCAAAAACATTGGTAAAATGGCATTTATGCAGATGCTCGACCTTAGCAAAAATCAAATATCGGTGTTGCCGTCGTCGGTAGGTGAGATGTCTATGATTCAAGAACTTGATCTTTCGGACAATAACCTTAAAACACTTCCTAAAACTATCGGAAAACTTACCTTTGTATCGAGCATTGTGCTTACGGGTAATGATTTTTCGGCATCTGAAATCGAAAAAGCAAAGAAATTTCCAAACAATTCATCTATAACATTTTAAGCAATGAAAATTCGTACAGGACTTGGATTCGACGTTCATCAACTTGCCGAGGGTATTCCGTTTTGGCTCGGCGGTATTAAAATAGACCATACCAAAGGCGCAGTGGGACACAGCGATGCCGACTGCCTTATTCACGCCATCTGTGATGCACTTCTCGGTGCTGCCAACATGCGCGACATTGGTTATCATTTTCCCGACACCGACCCGCAATACAAGGGCATTGATTCAAAAATTCTCCTAAAAAAGACCTGCGAAATTATTCGCAATGCCGGTTATCAAATATCAAATGTAGATAGCACCATTTGCCTTCAAAAACCCAAAATCAAGGATTATATCCCTCAGATGCAGAAGGTTTTAGCAGAAGTGATGACCCTCGATACCGACGATGTTTCCATCAAAGCCACCACCACCGAGCACCTTGGCTACACCGGCAGAGAAGAAGGAATTGCAGCGTATGCTAATGTGTTAATTTATAAATAGCGTTTAGTTAACACTCCTTTGTTATTTTTGCCACCAAAAAGATAACAAAAGTGGACTATTCAGACCGTACAAAAGAACTTGCTACCAAGAAGATAAGCACGCTTCTGTGGGCATACGCATTGCCATCAATTATTAGTCAGATTATAGCATCGCTCTACAACGTTACCGACCGTATGTGCATAGGTCAAGGCGTTGATTCTATGGCTATTTCGGGATTGACAATAACATTCCCATTTATGAACATCATTCACGCCTTCGGTGCGCTTGTGGGTGTGGGTGCAAGTGCAAGAATGTCGATTGTGCTTGGCAAAAAAGATATCAATTGGGCAGAAAATATTCTTGGCAATGCCGTCTACCTTACCTTTGTGTTTGGTGCGCTGTTTATGACGGCGGGTTATCTCTATATCGACGACATTCTTTTGCTGCTTGGAGCAACGCCGCTTAACGTTGGCTATGCACGTGAGTATATGCTTATTGTGCTGCCCGGAATGTTTTTTACCACACTGAGTTACAACCTTACAGGAATGATACGTTCCTCAGGTTACCCCAAAAAATCAATGTATATTTTAGGAGGTGGTGCGGTGCTCAACATCGTGCTCGACCTTTTGTTTATATTTGTGTTTAAACTTGGCATTGCCGGTGCAGCGTGGGCAACCACAATTTCGATGGTGGCAACGGCTGTGGCATCGGTTTGGCATTTTGTTAAGAAAGATTCGTTTATACGTTTCCGCCGTCACGCTTGGCAGCCTAAGTTCTACATTTTTAGAAACATACTGTTGATAGGTATGAGTCCGTTTTTGATGAACCTTGCCGCAGCGGGTGTGGTGGCTATGTTGAACCGTCAGATAACCGTTTATGGTGGCGAAAATGCTGTTTCGGCATACGGCATTATGAATAGTTTTGGCAATATGGGTGTGCTTATAATCCTTGGTATATGTCAGGGAATGCAGCCAATAGCGGGCTACAATTACGGCGCAGGATTAAAAGACCGTCTCAAAGAGGTGCTTTTCCTTTCGATGAAGATTAATATGATAATCGGTTTGGCGGGGGCGTTGCTTGCCTGCCTTTTTCCAAGACTTTTGGCTCGTGGCTTTACCGGCGAAGCCGATCTTATAGAACTCTGTGTGCCATGTTTCCGCTATATGATGTGTATGATGCCGTTGATTGGTTTTACCATTACAAACTCAAACTTTTTCCAATCAATTGACAAGCCGTGGGTGGCAATAACCACAAGTCTTTTGCGTCAAGTGATTATCTTGCTGCCGTTTATATATATATTCCCCTCGGTATTTGAGCATTTTGGAGGCAGCGGACTCACCGGCATTTGGTTTTCGGGCACAGTTTCCTACGTGCTTGCGGCTGTTATTTCAGGTGGATTGCTCTATTCGCAGAGAAAGGTGTTTGAATATCAAACAAAATAATTACCTTTGCTGCAAACATATCTATTAAATTAAATCTCAATGGGTAAAAAGAAAAAGAGTAGAAATCAACCATTATCTTATGAGCAATTAATAGCCCAAAATAACAAATCTCATTTTTGGCGTGATCTTTTTTTACGGGTAAAGAATTTCTTTAACAAGAAAGATGATTCAGAATCAGAAGAGAAAACACCCAAAACAAAAAAAGAAAAGATATTGAATTCTTTGGTTACGACTTTTGCATTCGTTCAAGTTTTAATAATATGGGGATTTACTTCTTCTCTTTTTGAATTTAGAACTTTGTTTGTAATAGATTGGTGTATAATTTCCATGGTGATTCATTTTTTAATTTTTAAATTAGCCCCGCCTTTAATAGTTAAGAATCATTGGTTTATGGGTTATACTTTCATTTTGGTTTTTTTAACGGCAGTAGCAATGAAAGCTGTACCATATCTATTAAATGAAGATAATTATTCCAAAGGTATCGGTGAATTAGTAGAACGAAAAGACAATATGTTGATCTACAAACTTCATAAACAAAATAACGAAGAAGTATTATGGAAAGTGGAAGATTTATTAGGTACTACCGATAGTTTGAGGCAAGTAAAAAAAACAGTTCTTTTGACATCAGAACCTACTGGTGTAGTTAATTGGTTTCCAACAGAATCAGAAATGCTTTTATACAAAAATATTGTCGAAACTAATAAAGATAGTATAACAAGCGAAATGTCATCATTGAATTATGCTCTTTATAATCCATTAAAATACTTTGATAAATATGGGCTAACTTTGTTATACAACGGAATGGTTGTAGTAGAATCTAATGGTTATGTTGTTTCGTTGGGTTATAAAGATGTGTTTGGCAATTTACGTGTAGCAACACTACCCACAACTGAAACATATTCGCTAAATGAAACTGTGGTGTTTAAAGAAAATTTGAATAAATATATCAATAATAAAATGGAAATTGTGCCAGACATCAAATTAAATAATGTCAAATCAATAGGCGTGATGTTCAACG
The DNA here is from genome assembly GCA_017962175.1 of Bacteroidales bacterium. Taxonomy (GTDB): domain Bacteria; phylum Bacteroidota; class Bacteroidia; order Bacteroidales; family UBA3824; genus UBA3824. The sequence continues at coordinate 15,073 of JAGCVU010000233.1, forward strand.
ACACAATTGTACCATACGAGAGTTTTTTTGCCGAGGCTCCACAATATAAAAAATTATTCTCTGAACCTTATTATGATAATTTGGCAGGAGATTATGTAGGTGTTGCAAATTATTGGTCTACAGAATCATATGGTGGTAGAGTGCATTACGAATACCCTGTACTTTTTTATCGTGATCAATATGGTTGTGTCTACAAAAAGGAATTTCCTAATAAGATGGAACGCGGTGATTTTCAGAAATATTTGTTTGGTGTATTAATCGATTTCTCGTCGCAACAAATAATAAATAAGGAGTTAACCACCAAAGAGAGAATGAAATACAAATATCCAGTTTTGATGTTTCACGGTCAAGAAATTGGCAATAATTCTTACAACTATGCCAAAATAGAAACCAAGCGTTTTATCCTAAACTATGGTTTAAAACTCGCATATTTGGCTCATGTAGATTCTAAACAACGCGATGTGATTGTTGACAATGTGAATCTAACTTTCCGCGATATGGCTGGAAACCTCCAAAAAACCACATGCCATATTCCGCAAACGTATCAAGAATATGATTCGCTTATCATTTATTCTACCGACCAAGGATACAAAGCCGCTGAATTAAAGTTTGATACCGAAATCAACTTCAATAAAATACGTCAAGGTCGCGCCTATATATTCCGCGATACCCTTGTAACCGAAAGCGAATTAATCAACGATATTCCGGATATGAAACAACATGTGGAGCAATTCTTAGAGCGGATGAAGGAGGGGAAATAATTATTTTGCAATATCAAACTAATTTAGTATTTTTGCAGCATAACTAAATAGATACAACAATGGGAAACTACATCAGATTCGATTGGGCAATGAAACGCCTATTGCGCAACAAGGCCGACCATGTGGTGCTTGAAGGGTTTCTTAGTGTCATCTTCAAACGTCAAATAAAAATTGCCAAAATACTTGAAAGCGAAGGCAATCAAGATTTTGAGGAACAAAAGTTCAATCGTGTAGATTTTCTTGCTGAAGATGAGCAAGGCGAACTGATGTTGTTTGAGATACAAAATAGTCACGAACTCGACTATTTTCACCGTATGGCATACGGCGCATCAAAAGTTATTGCCGACTACCTTGGCAAAGGCGAACCATACCGCAACCTCAAAAAAGTTTATTCTATAAATATTGTCTACTTTACACTTGGGCAGGGCAAAGGCTATGCATACCATGGCACAGTTAACTTTGTAAATATGAGCGATGATACCGATGTGCTTCAACTTACTGATGGTCAGAAAAAAGCATTTAAAGTAGAAACCGTAAGCCAGATATTTCCCGAATATTATCTGTTCCGTGTCAACAACTTTGACCAATTGGCAACAAGTTCAATTGAGGAATGGATTTCATTCTTAAAAACCGGTGAAATTCCTGATACCTACACCGCGCAAGGTTTACCTGAAGCCCGTGAAATACTCCGTGTTGACAACCTCAACGAAGAAGACCGCAAAGCCTACAACCGCTATGTAGAAAACCTTCGTTTCAATCGTAGTGTTATGGATTCAAGCCGCATAGAAGGTATGATGGAAGGTGAAGAGAAAGGTATAGAAGTGGGAATGAAAATGGGTATGGCTAAAGGTCGTGCTGAAGGTATTTCACAAGGCATCAAAGAAACCACCAAACGTATGAAAGCCGAAGGCCTTGATATTCATTTAATTGCCAAAATCACCCAACTACCCCTTTCTGAAATCGAAAATTTGTAAAAACTTAATACCCCTCTTTGATAAATCCGCCCCAAATTTCATTAGCCAATTGCCGCATATATGCCGCCGAAAAACCTGCGCCACCTTTGTAATGCAGGCAGCCGTGGGTTTTGGCTATGGTTTCGGTGTAATCTTTTAGGGCGTAGACAGTAAAATTATTGCGGTAGCCGTAGATTTTCAAGTCGTATTTCCAATGGTTAACAAGCGGAATTATAGAGCCTTCCGCAATGGATTTCCTATCGCCGTCTTTCTCAAATTTTAAAAACGCCATACCTTCAAGCTGGCATTGGTAATTCTTGAACATCGAAATAAAGTTGCCCAACGAATAGTAAACTAGCATCCTGTGACCGTTTTCCTTTTCGAGCCATTCCATAGGTTCCACAATATGGGGATGCGAACCAATCACCACGTCCACCTCGCAATCGAGGAATATCTGGGCGAACTTTTTTTGGCTTTCGTCTGCTTCGAGCTTGTATTCTGTGCCCCAATGCGGAAACACTATTACAAAATCTGCCAATTGCTTAGCCTTTGCCACATCGCGGCGGATTTTTTCCTCGTTGAGAATGTCGGTGGCGTAAGGGTACGAAAGCATCTGGCCATCTTCGTTAACGCCGTAGGTGTAGTTTAAGAGCGCAAACTTGATGTTGTTTTTTTCTACTACTATAATGGTGTCAACCGTTGAAGCATCTTTGTGAATGCCAATAACTGGTATGTCGGGGTAATTAGTTTCCCAAAATTCAGCCGATTTTTGCACCGCCAGCATACCGTGGTCGAAAATATGGTTGGTGGCCATGGTTACAATGTTGAATCCTGCATTGACAACGGCGTGACCCACGGCGTCGGGCGAGTTGAATTTTGCATATCCGTGATAGCTGCCCCATCGGTTTTCGGGCTTTACATCTTTGAGTTCCACATCCGACGCTTGGTAGCCGTTGTCGCCACCGAGAGGGGTTTCTTGATTGATAACGCGGAGGTCGCCAAGAGCAACGTAGGGCTTAATGTTGTCGTAGTTGTGGTCAAAATCATAGGTGTTTCCCTTTTTGCCCGCCTCGAGCATATACCAGTCGTAGAGGTTGTCGCCCACGGCAATGAGGGTGGCTGATGTCATCGTCTTGCCGGCGTGGATAACAGAATCTGGAGGAATAGAATCGGTTAAAGGTTGTTGATTGGGGTTTACAAGGCAACTTGCACTTGCAGTAATTACTAAAATTGGAGCTAATAGGCTTAATGCTAATAAGTTGTGTTTTTTCATAAATACAGATTTTATGTTATAATATAGAAGTGTATATCAAAAAACTTGCCTTAAATATAGGTGTGTATAATTATTTTTTTTCGTCAATAAAGATATTTGATCCGTAAAATTGGAACAATTTTCCTTTATATGTTCCAAAATATACGTATTTCTCTTTTTTTGATGTGCAAACTGATATTTTACTTTAAGTTAACAATTTTTAATATATTTTTGCACTTTGAAAATATTGAATATAGAGGACGGCTTTTAGCAGAGCCGGACAAATAAAGCCAAAAAATCAGTTATTAATTTATATTATTAATTAACAATTTTATCATTAACAAACAAATTTTTATTATGGGCAAAAGAAAAATTGTGTTATTACTTGCATTAATGCTGCTTTCGTGGGCCACAGCTATGGCTCAAGAAAAGACGGTAAGCGGCAAGGTAACAGACGAATCGGGTAATCCCATTTTCGGTGCTACAATTGCCGTAAAGGGAACTACCATAGGCACTATCTCAGGAGAAAACGGTGCCTACTCTATCCGCATACCCGAGCGCGTTGCCAACGACTCGCTCGTGTTCTCTTACATTGGCTATGCCGATCAGTATCAGCCTCTCTCTGGTCGCACTACTATCGACGTGGTGATGGAATCTGCCGATTTGCAGGTTGAGGAGGTTGTGGTTACAGCACTCGGTATCTCTCGTGAGAAAAAAGCACTCGGCTATGCTGTTACCGATGTGGATGGTGATGACCTTACAAAGTCACGAGGTGGTGTCAGCAATCCTGTTAACGCATTGCAGGGTCGTGTGGCTGGCTTGCAGATTACTTCTGGTGCAGGTTCTATGGGAGGATCATCAAAGGTTGTCATTCGTGGTAACAACTCGCTCAGCGGTAGCAACCAGCCGTTGTTTGTAGTTGACGGTGTGCCTATCGAAGGTAAGGATTATAATGATCTTAATACCCAGAGAGGTGGCGGTGGATACGATTATGGAAACCTTATTCAAGACATCAACCCCGATGATATTGAAAATATTTCAGTGCTTAAAGGCGCAAGTGCATCGGCTCTGTACGGAAGCCGTGCTGCCAATGGTGTGATAATGATTACTACTAAAAAAGGTAAAAAGAATCAGGGCCTTAATGTAGATTTTTCGTCAACATTCGGTTTAGAGGTTGTTACAAAACTTCCTAAATTGCAAAATGAGTATGGCGGAGGTAACGGATATGTTCCATTAGGCGATCTTGAAGATGACTTTACCCCAGTAGAAATAAATGGCAAAACGTATCAAGCAGTTGACTATGGATTGGACGAAAGTTGGGGTCCGAAATTCGATGGTCGCCAAGTGCTATCGTGGTACGATCTTGCAAAATGGGAAGCTAATGATAAACAAGGTGATCCCACCACTTCGCCTTGGGAAAAATCTCATTCCGATTATCGAGACTTTTTTGAAATTGGCATTACCCAAACAACCAACGTTGCGATTACACAGTCGGTGGCTAACAGCAATTTTCGTATCAGCTACACCAACAGCACTATCGACGGATATATTCCTAACTCAACGTTGGTAAAAAACGTTCTTAACGCAAGTGGAAACATATCAAGCCTCGATAAGAAATTTAACGTTTTCACCACAGTTAACTACCTTAACAACCGTGCCAAGGGTCGTATGGAGAGCGGCTATGGCGACAACAACGTTATGGTAAAATTTACTCAGTGGGGACAACGTCAGCTCAATATGGACGAACTTGAAGAATATTATGTGATGCCCGATGGTACACAAGCTACTTGGAATCGTACTTCTTGGGATGATCCAACACCCTTATACACCAATAATCCTTATTGGTCTTGTTACAAAGATTACGAAAACGATGAACGTAATCGTATATATGGTAATATAGGTGCAAGTTACCAAGTTTTACCTTTTTTAAAGTTGCAGTACAAGGCAAACCTTGACTATTTTTCCGACAAGCGTTACGAGCGTAAGGTTATTGGGTCGGCTTTTCAGCCTAAGTATTATGAGGCTAACCGTCAAAAATACGAAATCAATCACGAATTTTTAGTTTCGTATAATCAAATATTTGGCGTATTTGGTGTTTCTGCATTTGTGGGCGCAAATATTATGAAAAACCGTTACGAATTAGTATATGGGGAAACAGTTGGTGGTTTGGCTATTCCTGACTTTTACAACTTTGCTAATTCGTTTTCAGCAGCCAATGCTTTCAACTCAATGGAGGAAAAAGGTATCAACTCGCTTTTTGGCGATGTTACTCTCAGTTGGAAGAATATGATTTACTTAGAAGGCACAGTTCGCGGCGATAAGTCTTCGGCTTTACCTAAAAATAATAATGTGTATGTATATCCTTCAGTAACAGCAAGTTTTTTATTCTCTGAACTCGTCAAAGATAATGCTCCTTGGCTTACATACGGTAAAGTTCGTGTCAACTGGGCACAGGTGGGCAACGATACCGACCCTTACAATGTTTACAATGTGTTCCGTGCGTATACCAAGATAGACGAAACTACTCCGGGTTATCGCATAGACAACACTCTTAACAATAGCGAACTAAAACCGGAATCTACCACTTCGTGGGAGGCTGGTCTTGAACTTTCGTTCTTTGCAGGACGTCTCGGACTCGACTTTACATACTACAACACTGACACCAAAAACGAGATACTCCCGCTTACAGTATCTGGAGCAACAGGGTATTTTTACAAGATGATCAACTCTGGTGAAATAGAGAATAAGGGTATCGAAGTGTCTCTTCACGGTTCGCCAGTAAAGATCAAAAATTTTGAATGGTACTCCACACTCACATTTGCTTCTAACAAGAATAAGGTTAAGAGTCTTGTTGAAGGTGTTGATTATTACCGTATCAATTCTGCACCGTTTAATGCCGAGGTAGGCGCAATGGTTAACGAGGGCTACGGTGTTATAATGGGTACCAACTTTGTATATGATGAAAACGGTAACAAAGTGGTAGATGATAATGGTCTTTATTTGGCTACCGATGAAGCCGAGGTTATAGGCAATATCTTCCCCGACTTCACTGGAGGATGGTCTAACACCTTTACATATAAGAATTTTGACCTCAGTGTCCTTTTAGATTTTTCTAAGGGTGGACAATATTACAGCACCACCATCCTTTTTGGTAGTTATAGTGGTATGCTTGAAGAAACAGCAGCCAACAATGTTCGTGAAAACGGCATAGTATCCGAAGGCGTTACTGTAGACGGACAGCCTAATACCACCGTGGTTTCTGCCCGTGCTTATTACAAAAATTATCAAACTGGACCTGCCGCACAGTGTATTCTCAAAAGCGATTATGTAAAACTCCGTGAAATCAGCTTTGGATATTCGTTCCCGATGAAAAAAGATGGTTTTGTTAAGACATTACGTCTTTCTGCTTACGGACGAAATCTTGCAGTTTGGGGTCCCGATGTAAAGCATTTCGATCCGGAAATGATTGTTACCAACTCGGGTAATACACAAGGTATTGAAGGCGGCGCTACGCCGATGGTGGCTAATTTTGGACTTACTGTCAATATGAAATTTTAATAAGGAGGATTAGAATATGAAAAATATTGCTAAATATATTTTTTCAGTATTGGTTGTTTCGAGCACGGTGTCTTGCTCCGACCTTGATGAACTTAACGAAAACCCAAACCGTCCTCAAAACGTTCCATCTCATATGGTAATGAATGGAGCCGAAAAATGGACTATGGATAATATCTACGATGTGTGGTTTAGCGGACGTCAATGTTTGCCTTATTCTCAGCAAATTGGTCAGCTAAACTATACTGAGGAAGATCGTTATGAAATACGCGAACCCGTTAATAATAATTATTTTAAATATCTTTATATGGGGTTAAGTAATTTCCAAAAAGTTATAGATCTTAATACCGACCCTGCTACTGCCGCTTCAAATTCGGCATTCGGTGACAACCAAAACCAAATTGCCGCTGCTCGCATTATGAAAGCTTGGCTTTTTGGAGTGATTACCGATACGTGGGGCGCAGTGCCTTATTCTGAGGCCTTAAAACTTGTAAGCGATAATAAGGTTTATGCTAAGTATGATGACCAAAAAGATATATACGCCAATCTTATTAAGGAACTTACTGAAGCATCAGCTCAAATTGATGAAAGTAAACCCGCTTTTACGAGCGGCGACGTTATTTTCGGTGGCGATGCTTCTAAGTGGAAACGGTTTGCTAATTCGTTAAAATGCCGTTTTGCTATACACCTTTCGAAGGTAGACCCGAATTGGAAACAGTATATTTCTGAAGCGTTGGCTTCAGGTGTTATGGAAAGCAACGATGACGCTGCCAAGTTTAAGTATTCTAACGCTGGCACTGAGTATTGCTATTTTTATGAGGGTACTTTCGTGCAATATCGTAACGACCTTACAATTCTTAAACCATTTGTTGACATTCTAAAAGGTCAGCCCGATACTCTCAATCACAAATCGCATCCTTGGGAAGGCGTTGTTGATCCGCGTCTCGCAATGTATACGCCTCCAATTTCTGATGAAAAAGGATACGGTGGAATTCCTTATGCAGCCCAATCTGGTATACAACAGCAATTGGCATCTATGGCTCCCAATTGGTATAATAATCCTCCGGTTTGTTTTAAAAAAGATTATGCAGTTCCGTTGATGACATTTGCTGAGTTGCAGTTTATTTTATGCGAATACAATGATTACGATCCATCGTATTATACTGCCGGTGTTGAGGCTTCTATTGATTATTGGAGCGATCTTTCGGGAGTAAAGGCAAGCGCTGAAGATATTGCAGACTATATTAATGCTGTTTCTGTCAAGGTGGATGCTGAGGCGTGCGCAATTCAAAAGTATATCGACCTTTATACCAACGGTACTGAGGCTTGGACAGAGATTCGTCGCACAGGATATCCAGAACAGCTTATTCGCCCAGGTGAGTACATAACCAAATTTAACGATAAACTTCTTACTTTTGAACCTTTGAGCGATACAAAGGGTGATATTATTTCTCGTGTTAAGTATCCCCAACAAGAAAGTACTCTCAATGGCGCTGCTTTCAACGATGCTGTTAGCAGACTTCAAGATGGTACAAACAACTACTATTCAAAAATGTACTGGGACGTAAGAAAATCTTCTTATGACCATCCCAGCAACTTGTAGTATGTGTTAGCGATATAAAAAAATCCTCCTTACTCTGCAGGGAGGATTTTTTATTTATACCCTAATTCCAATCAGTGTCATATCATCTATGAGGGGTCGGCCGTTTCGCCAGTCGTTGATAGTTTTTTCAAGAAGTCGGCATTGGGTTTCAGTAGAACGGTAATAGTTTTCTTTTAAGAAGTTAACGAGGCCTTTGCTCGAAAACTTGCGGCCCAAGATGCTGGCACTTTTGTGGTTTGAAGTGTTGATGATTTCGCCTCCGGGCTGGTCTTGTATGCCATCGGAAAATGTATATACCATATCGCCTTTTTCTAATGGCTGAATATATGTTGTAAAATGTTCTATTTCAACTACATAGAATCCCACTGGCATAGAGTCGCCCCTCAGTTTGTGTACTTCGCCGCGGCGTATAAGGTATGCTGTTTGGTTGGCTGTGGCGTATCTCATTTCCATTGCTTCAAAATCGAAACTGCAGATGGTCATATCCATACCTTCGCCAATTGCGCTCTGATTGCCAGAGGTGAGTGTAGATTTTACAAAGTTGCGCATACGGTCGAGTATGGTGCCAGGGTTTTCGGCATCTTTTTCGGAAACGCAAAACTCTTTGAGCGCCGAAATGCCCAGCATCGACAGGCATGCACCAGGAATGCCGTGTCCTGTACAGTCGGCGGTAACAAGCACGTGGTATCTGCCGCATTGTGTTATATGGTAAAAGTCGCCGCTGAGTATGTCGCGTGGGCGATAAAATACAAAGTTTTCGGGAAACAGCCGGTTGATCTCTTTTTGTGCCGTTATTGCCGCTTTTTGTATCCTCTGAGCGTATGCTATGCTTCGGTACAATTTTTTGTTTACATCCGACAACTGCTGGTTGGAGCGGTGCTTAATTTTTAATGCCATAATGATAACGAATACGAGAAGCACTGCGAGAATGAGTCCCACCACAAGCGATGTGATAATGGTTTGCAGTTGCGTTTTTTCGGCTTCAAGACGGCTGTTTTCAGCTTGCTGTATTTTGCTCTCCTGTTCGGCTTTGAAGTCTGCGATCACATTCATAGTGCTGTCGTTGGCCGACGAAATGCGGTATTCGTGCATTATTTTAAAATTGTCGTAGGCTTCTTTATAGTTTCCTAAATAGGCATATTCTTCAGAAAGTTGCCCGTAGTATTGCGTAAGCATTGTAATGCCTTCGCCTAATTCTAATAGTGGCTTGCAGCTGATAAGAGTTTGTAAGGCTGCTTTGTGCTGGTTGCAGAACGATAGGTAACGGGCGTAGTATATGGCCTTGAAAATTTCAGAACTATACACGCCATTGGAGATAAAGTAGTTGCCTATTTTTTTGATATAGTGGAAACTGCTGTCGGCATATTTTTTATCGCCAGTTTCTTGTGCAAAGTTTATATATGTGGCTGTGAGTCCGAGATATGTGGCGTATTTGATGTAGATGTAGTACGGGTCGGATGTAGTGGCAGTGTCGAATATCTGCACCGATTTGCGTAGGTATTCGAGCGCGTTTTTTTTTGCACCGGTTTCGGTTTCGGCAAAGGCTATGTTTTGGTAGTCGAACGCCATATCAAGGTAGTTGCCTGATAATGAATCTATTTCGAGAGCGTAAAGGTAGTATTTCCGGGCGTTTTTGGGAAAGCCGAGGTCAACATTTACCGCCCCAATCGACTGGTAGGTGTACGCAATGTTTGCTGTGTCGTGAAGTTCGGTATAGATGTCGAGCGCCTTATCAAAATAGTAGAAAATGCTGTCTTTGATGCTGATGTCGTTGTAGCATTTGGCGGCTAAGATGTAGTTGCGGGCTAATTCAGATTGGTTATCTATTTTTTTGTTAATGTCCAATGCCATAAGACAATAGGTCAACGCTTCTGTCGACTTGTTTTGCATATAGTACGACTTGCTAATGCAGAAATAGTTTGAGGCAATGAGGGAGTAGTCGGTTTGGTTGCAGTATTTGAGCGAGAGTGTGGCAAAATGGATAACCGAGTCGATGTTTCCTGAATTGGATGCAATGCCGTTGTAATACGACGCCTTGTCGCTATCGTTGGGTGGAACTGGAGTCTTTTGGGCGGAAACGTTCCACGGTATCATCGTTGTTATTGTTATAAGTATTGCAAATAGGCGTTGCATAAGTATCTTTTAAATTACTAAAAAACGCCGCAAAAGGAGCATCTTTTTGCGGCGTTTTTTTGTAATGCTTCTTAAAACCTTATCTCATTTTACCGGCTTTGAGCGTGTTTTTCAATAGCGAGCAGATGGTCATAGGCCCAACGCCGCCCGGCACGGGAGTGATAAACGAACATTTGGGTGCTACGTTGTCAAAATCAACGTCGCCTTTGAGTTTCCAACCCGATTTGGTTTCTGTAGAAGCCACGCGTGTGGTGCCAACGTCGATGATGGCGGCGCCTTCTTTTACCATATCGGCTGTAACAAATCCAGGCTTACCGATGGCTGCTACAATGATGTCGGCTGTGCGAACAATCTCTTTGAGATTTTCGGTGCGGCTGTGGCATACTGTTACAGTGGCGTCAATGCCCTTCTGGCTCATAAGAATGCTCAGCGGACGACCTACAATATTGCTGCGACCTATTATTACGCAGTGTTTGCCGGCAGTTTCTATTTTGTAGCGTTTGAGCAGGTCAACAATGCCCGATGGGGTAGCCGACACAAAAGTGTCTAATCCGGCAACCAAACGACCAAGATTTACAGGGTGAAATCCGTCTACATCTTTGTTTGGCGATACAGCTTCAATAATTTTCTGCTCGTTGATGTGTTTGGGCAGAGGAAGCTGCACAATAAATCCGTCAACGTCGGGGTCGTTGTTGAGTTTGTCTACAGTGTTGAGAATTTCCTGTTCGGTAACGTTGTCTTCAAAGCGTATGAGGGTGGATTTGAATCCTACTTCCTCGCACGATTTAATTTTGTGGGCAACGTATGTTTCGCTTCCGCCATCGTGTCCTACAAGTACGGCTACGAGATGCGGAGCTTTTTTGCCTTCGGCAAGCATTTGTTTTACTTGCTCGGCTATTTCGGCTTTAATTTCTGCCGAAGTCTTTTTTCCGTCGATTAGTGTCATATTATTAATGTGTTTTTATCTGCGTCTGCCCATTCCTTGCATCATACCCATAAGACGACGTCCGCCGCCACCGGAGAGCATTTTCATCATTTTGCGGGTTTCTTCAAACTGTTTGAGAAGGCGGTTTACTACAGCCACATCGTTGCCGCTACCGTCGGCTATGCGTCTGCGGCGCGAACCGTTGATTACTTCAGGATGTTCGCGTTCGTAGGGAGTCATCGATTTGATGATTGATTCCACCTCTTTGAATGCGTCGTCGCTGATGTCAAGATTTTTGATGGCCTTGCCCACACCGGGAATCATAGCAGCCAAGTCTTTGAGGCTACCCATCTTCTTGATTTGCTGTATTTGGTCGAGAAAATCGTTGAAGTTAAATTGGTCTTTGCGGATTTTCTGTTGCAATTTGGCAGCTTCTTCGGCATCGTATTGAGCTTGGAGACGTTCGGCAAGTGAAACAATGTCGCCCATGCCGAGAATACGGTCTGCCATACGTGCGGGGTAGAAAATGTCGAGTGCATCGATTTTTTCGCCCGAAGATACAAATTTGATAGGTTTATCTACTGTGTAGCGAATCGAAAGTGCAGCACCACCGCGAGTATCACCGTCTAATTTGGTGAGCACCACGCCGTCGAAATTGAGTCGGTCGTTGAATGCTTTGGCAGTGTTTACGGCATCTTGACCGGTCATTGAGTCTACAACAAAAAGTATTTCGGTGGGTTTAGTTTCGTTTTTGATGTTGGTAATTTCGGTCATCATCTCCTCGTCAACTGCGAGACGACCGGCGGTATCTATGATTACCACATCGTTGCCGTTTTGCTTAGCTTGTTTAATAGCTTCGCGGGCAATTTTTACGGGGTTCTTTTCGCCGTCTTCGGTGTAAACTGGTACGTCGATTTGTGCGGCAAGCACTTTCAACTGATCAATAGCTGCAGGACGGTAAACGTCGCCGGCTACGAGCAACGGTTTTTTGCCTTTTTTACTTTTTACAAAGTTGGCAAATTTTCCCGAGAATGTGGTTTTACCAGAACCTTGCAGACCTGCAATAAGAATAATTGCGGGGTCGGCTTTGAGGTTAACTTCCGATTCTGTAGTACCCATAAGGGTGATAAGTTCATCGTGAACGATCTTGATCATCAATTGGGTAGGATTCAACTGACCCTGAACTTCAGAACCTAGTGCTTTTTCTTTTACCTTGTTGGTAAAGTCTTTAACGATGTTGTAGTTAACGTCGGCATCGAGCAACGCACGGCGCACGTCTTTGAGGGCGTCCACCACGTTGATTTCGGTGAGTTTGCCGTCGCCTTTTATCTTTTTAAACGACTGTTCGAGTTTTTCGGATAGACTTTCAAACATTATGTTTTCTTTTAAATTGGTTTTCGCTATTTTACAAGGCGCAAATATATAAATAATTCGTGAAAACCATAACTTGCTACAAAAAAAATCCCGGCTCGAATAATTATATCGAACCGGGATTTTTAATTATATCGAGAGTTAAAGATTACTCGCGGTTGCTGTCGATGCGGGTCATTTCAAGTTTAGAATTTTCGCCTGCAGTCAAAGTCATAGTATTGTCGCTGAGGTTTTCAACGCCCCAAGGCATGAAGAATGAGCTTTCGCCGTTGGCAACTTCAAATTCGATGGTGTTGTTGTCTTTCATACGCCAAGATTTGAATTCAGTTTTCTGATCTTTACCAACGTTTTTGCATTTGCCGCTCTTGCGGAGTTCGAATGTGATTTCGTTGTTGGCTGTGCCCCATTTGCCGAGGAGTTTTTTGAAGTTTACAGCCTGAGTAAGGTCAACAGATTTTGCGTTGTCGGTAGCGGCTTTGTTAGCACCGTCGGCAGCGATGTATTTGATGATAATAGGCTCGCCTTCGATAAGTTCTTCACCGGGGTTGGGAATTGTAACGGTGAGGGTTTGACCTTCAGCGTTGCGGATTACGTAGTTTTGTCCGTTGATTGATTCAATCCAACCTTGGAACGACTGAGCTGATGCAAGAGCTTGATCATCGGCTGCTGCTTGCTGAGCTGCTGCGTCTTGTGTGGTTTGTTCGGTAGTATTACCTTCTGCGTTGTTGTTGCCGCTCTTGCAAGATGCGAGAGCCAATGCAGCTACTGCTGCTAAATAAAATAATTTTTTCATAGTAGTAAATAATTTAATATTGTTTTTAAAATTTTTACACCGCAAAAATACAAAAATTCTGATTGCGCAAACTTTTTTTTGTCTGATTTGTTAAAAAAAATTAAAAAAATGATTTTATTGAATCTCTCGCCATACCTAATTTATAAAATTAATAAAAAAAATAGGGGTATGTGTTTGTTTTTAGCAAAAAACATCATACATTTGCGCCGTTAAAAAAATGAAAGACAATGAAACAGAACAACAAAATTTACTTTATTTATTATTATCACTTTAGCAACTGTGCGAGGTGATATTTCTTTGTTGTATATGTTTAAGATATAAAGATTTAGAGCCTCGCCAAGCAATCTGGTGGGGCTTTTTTGTTAAACTATTAAAAAATGAAAATTGCTATACAAGGCGTAAGGGGCGCGTTTCACGAAGTGGCTGCCCGAGAGTTTTTTGAAGGAATTGACATCGGCATTGTAGAAAAACTTACTTTTAACGATGTGATGGAGGCTGTACTCGGTTTTGAAAGCGACTACGGCATTATGGCCATCGAAAACACCATCAGCGGCACTATACATTCCAACTTGAAACTGTTGCGCCAATACGATGTAAAAATTTGCGGCGAGGTGTCGCTTCGTATCAAACAGAATCTTGTGGCTCTGCCCGGAACCAAATTGGAGGATATTCAAGAGGTGCGTAGTCACTATATGGCTATAAATCAAACTCGTCAATTTTTTCGCAACTATCCCGACATTAGGCTTGTGGAGAGCGAAAGCACCGCTATAAGTATGCGTCAGATAGCCGAAAAACAACTCAACGGCATTGGCGCTATCGGCGGAGAGTTTGCCGCCAATATGTACGGACTTGAAATTGTGGCTCCCGGCATTGAAACCAACAAGAAAAACTACACAAGGTTTCTTATTGTTCAGCCCAACAACGGCAACCGTCCAGAAAACTGCAACAAGGCTTCGCTTTCGATTATTCTTCAAAACCATCCCGGAAGCCTTTCACAGATTCTCAGCATTATTTCGTTTTACGGCGTTGACCTTACTAAAATAGAGTCGAGCCCCATTATTGGTCAACCTATGCACTATATGTTTTACATTGATGTGAGGTTTGCCGAATATCAAAAATATTGCGATATGCTCACTGCCATTCGTCCTCTGCTAAAGGAACTTACGGTGCTTGGCGAATATAAGGCGGGCGAGGAATCGTGGAATGCGGTGATGATGTAACAATGCATAATGCATAATTCATAATGCATAATTAACAAACTAACTTGAATATAAAAATTATAAATAGATATAAGATGAAATTATCAATTATAGGTCTCGGACTTTTGGGCGGATCGCTTGCCCTCGATTTGAGAAAAAGAAAATTTGCCGACCATATTATTGGCTACGACAAAAATCCCGTTCACTCGGCTTTTGCCAAACAGGTGGGATTAATCGACGAGGAAGTTTCTTTTGAAGATGCTGTTGCTCAGGGAGATATTATTGTGGTGGCAGTGCCTGTTAGCGCAGTAATAAAAATTCTTCCCCAGATATTAGACAAAATTTCAGATAATCAAATTGTGTTGGACGTTGCCAGCTGCAAAGGCGTTATCTGTGAGCGCGTTAAATATCATCAAAAACGCAAACGCTATGTGGCATGTCATCCGATGGCGGGAACCGAAAACTCTGGTCCTTGGTCGGCTATCTCAGGAATGTTTGATGGCAAGGCTTTCATTATCTGCGATGCCGAAGATAGCGACGAGAAGGCAGTGGTAACTGTTAAACAGATGTTTGAGGTGCTGAATATGAATCCGATGTTTTTCAATTCGTTTAATCACGATATACACGTGGCTTATGTGTCTCATATTCCGCACGTTGCATCGTTTGCTTTGGCAAATACTGTGTTGGAAAAAGAGAAAAACGAGAAAAACATTTTCAACCTTGCTTCGGGCGGTTTCAAGAGCACCGTTCGTCTTGCTATGAGTAATGCCGAAATGTGGGTGCCCATTTTTACCGACAACAAAGATAATGTGATGTCGGTGTTGGATACTTACATCGAAAAACTTCAAGATTTTAAGCAATTGCTCCAAAATAATGATATTGAAGGTATGGCAGACTATATCAACCACGCCAACAGAGTAAAGAAAGTATTAAACAAATAAATATTAAACATTCAGATTATGATAGATCTTAACAGCCTTTTTGAAAAAAGACCATTGATTATAGCCGGTCCGTGCAGTGCCGAAACAGAGGAACAGACTCTTGAAACCGCACGCCAACTTGCTGCCAACGGCATTAAAGTATTCCGCGCCGGTATTTGGAAACCCCGTACTCGTCCGGGCAACTTTGAAGGCATTGGCACAGTGGGTCTTCCGTGGATGAAACGCGTAAAGGAAGAAACCGGAATGATAACATCTACCGAGGTGGCAAACACTCATCACGTGGAGGAAGCCGTTAATGCCGGTATCGACATTATTTGGATTGGTGCTCGCACATCTGCCAACCCGTTTGCTATGCAGGAGATTGCCGACTGCCTCAAAGGTGTGGAGATTCCCGTATTGGTAAAAAATCCTGTTAACCCCGATGTTGACCTTTGGCTTGGCGCTGTAGAACGTCTTCAAGATGCCGGTATCACTCAAATCGGTCTTATTCACCGTGGTTTCTCAAGCTACGAAAAAATTCTCTACCGCAATGCTCCGCTTTGGCAGATTCCTATTGAGATGAAACGCCGTCGTCCCGACCTTCACCTTATTTGCGACCCCAGCCACATTGCCGGCAAACGCGAATACTTGTTTGAAATTGCTCAAAAGGCATTAGACCTCAACGTTGACGGTCTGATGATAGAGTCGCACATCAATCCCGACAAGGCTTGGAGCGATGCTAAACAGCAACTTACCCCTGCTGCATTGAAAGAGATGCTCGGCAACCTTGTTATCCGTGATATTTCTCCTGAAGGTATTTCTCCAAAACTTCTTGATGAACTTCGTGCTAAAATCGACGTTATCGACGACCTTCTTATCGACCTTTTGAAAAAACGTATGAGCATTTCTGAAGGCATTGGACGATACAAAAAGGAAAACAAGATGGCGGTATTGCAACCTGCACGTTGGGATTCGCTGTTAAACAAATATATGATGATGGCTGGCGAAAACAGTTTGAGCCGCGAACTCATCACCAAGATTTTCCAAGCCATTCACCAAGAATCTATCAATATCCAAGATAAAATCATTAATCCAAAAAAATAATGCTGTACGTATGCCTTTCGGCAGAGGGAGTAGAAAATGCGATGCGACAACTCGGCGACAACAAATGCGCCGAGTTGCGTGTCGACTTGGTAAAACCCACAGCCGACCAAATGATTAGCTTGCTTTCCGATGAAAACAAGCACTATATAGTAACGTGTCGTCCGGGTGTTTATGAGCCTGACACCGACATTTCCATACTCGAAACAGCCGCTCTCAACGGTGCCGACTATATCGATTTGGAATTGGAACGTGCGCCCGAATTTGCCATCAAATTGCGTCGTGCGTGTCTGCTCAGCAAAAAATGCCGACTTATAATTTCGTATCACAATTACGAAACCACTCCCGATGCCGGTATACTCAAAGGCATTATCAAGTACTGCAAGGAACTTGGGGCTGATATTGTGAAACTGGCTTGTAAATCTAATTCAGTTTCGGACAATGCCCGCATACTCGGTCTTTATGGCGAGTACAACGATATTGTGGCATTCTGCATGGGTGAAACCGGCAAAATAACACGTGCCGCCTCTGTGATGATGGGTGCGCCGTTTACCTATGCCGCTGCCGACGACGGAGCGCCTACAGCTCCGGGTCAACTTACTATCCAACAGATTAAAAAAATATTAGATGCTTTTGAGTTTGCTCGCTAAGAGTTTTAAAGCATCATTTTAATCAAGTCGTCTTCGGTAAGACCTTCTGCCTCTGCTTGATAGTTGCGTATAATACGATGACGGAGCACAGGCAGAGCCACGGCTTTTACATCGTCGATGTCGGGCGAATATTTGCCGTGGAGCATGGCGTAAGTTTTTGCTCCTGCCACTAAATATTGCGATGCACGCGGACCAGCTCCCCAGTTTAAATATTTATTGGCTGCCTCGTGCGCTGATGCGGTGTGAGGCCGTGTTTTGGCTGCAAGTGTTACTGCGTATTTTACCACATTGTCGGATACTGCCACCTTTTTTATCAAGTTGCGGAAATAGATGATTTCTTCGGCAGAAACCACCTTTTGGGTTTGCACGGTGGTGTCGCGTGTGGTGTTTTTTACAATTATAATTTCCTCGTCGACAGAGGGATAATCTAAAATCACATTAAACATAAAACGGTCTAACTGTGCCTCGGGTAGGGGATAGGTACCTTCCTGCTCCACAGGGTTTTGTGTGGCAAGCACAAAGAAAGGTTCATCGAGAGCATAGTTGTTGCCCGACACAGTGACGGTGTGTTCCTGCATAGCCTCCAAGAGTGCCGATTGAGTCTTTGGCGGAGTACGGTTGATCTCGTCGGCGAGAATAATGTTGGCAAAAACAGGACCTTTAATAAAGCGGAAGTTTTTTTGTTCGTCGAGAATCTCGCTACCTGTAATGTCGGACGGCATAAGGTCGGGAGTAAACTGTATACGCTTGTATTTGAGGTCGAGAGCTTTGGCTATGGTGTTTACCAACAGGGTTTTTGCAAGTCCGGGTACGCCAACGAGCAGACAATGTCCGCCACTAAACATAACAGTAAGCACCTGTTCGATAATTTCTTTTTGTCCAAAAACCACCTTGCCGATTTCTTCAATCAAGCGGTCGTGTTTTTGTTTCAATGCCTCTGCAGCCTCTACGTCGCTGTTGTATTGTATCATAGTTGAATAAGGTATTTTATCGTTCGTATTCGTTGTGAACCCAGCCCTTGAACTTGAAGTCAAAGTTTTTGTATTCGTCGGCAATTTTTACGTATACCGATTGGGCTTTTTCTTTTACCCATTTGTCGTAAGCTTGGGTGTATTTGCGGTCGAGCGCCATATCCTGAATGGTTTGGTAGTCGGTTTCGATGGTGGCTATGTGCGGCTCGGTGCGACTTTTAATGTAGATTATTTTGTAAGCAAAATTGCCACGGTCGTCGTAAGAGTCAAGGGGTTTTGAAATGTCGCCGGCTTTCATATTTTGAATGTAGTAGTAGTCGGCTGGCATTACTTGTTGTAATACATCTACAGAGAAATGAGCGTCGCCGGAGTAGGGATTTACCTTTACACCGCCGTTTTTGCCGGTTTTATCGTTGGTGGAAAAGAGTTTTGCGGCATCTTCAAATGTCATTTTCTTTTCCATAATGATAGAATAAATACTGTCGGCTTTTGACTTGGCTTGCACTTTAGCTTCGGGTGTGAATTTGGGTTTCATAAGAATATGGCGCACGTTGATACGTTCTCCTTTGCGGTCGATTAACTGAATAATGTGAAAACCGAATTCAGATTCCACTACTTCAGAAATTGAATCTTTCTTGAGCGAGAAAGCAGCTGCCGCAAATTCGGGTACAAGTTCGCCGCGCGACATCATACCGAGTTCGCCACCGTCAACTGCCGATCCGGGGTCTTCGCTATAAAGTACGGCTTTGGTTTCAAATAGCGAACCACCTGCCAATACATCGTTGCGTATATCCATAAGACGTTTTTTAACAGCGTCGCGGTCTTGTTTTGATATAGAAGGATGTATCAAAATTTCGTTGATTTCAAACTGAAGATCGATGAGGGGCAACGAGTCTTTAGATAGCGATTTGTAGTATTTGTTTACCTCGGCGGGAGTTACTTTTACATCTTTGGTGATTTCCTCTTGCTCGGTGCTGGCAATAAGTTGGTCGCGGGTAACATCGCGGAGGTCTTCTTTGATTTCGGCGAGTGGTTTATTGAAGTATTCTTCCATTTTTTCTACGCCGCCCATTTCGTCGATAAAACGGTTGAGTTTTTCGGTTACTTTGTCGTCAACCATTTTGTCGGTGATTTTTATATCCACACTGTCTATTTCTGCCTGAGCCACAAGTAGTTTTTGGTATAGAAGGTCTTCAAAAATCTTAGCCTTGTTCACATTGCTGTTGCGTGCTTGAGCTTGCATTAGTTGAGCCTGAACTTCTGATTCAAGAATTATCTTGTTGCCCACCACAGCCACCACACGGTCGATTACAATGGTTTCGGTGGAAGTTGGAGGTGCCGGTGGTATTTGAATGGTAACAGCTGTGGCAGTGTCTTTGGTTGCCGGTGCTGTAGCTGTTGTATCTTTGGTGATATTAGCTGTAGTATCTTTGGTGATAGTAGCCGTGGTATCTTTGGTAGCAATAGCCGTAGAGTCTTGAGCAGTTGCGGTGCTTGCTGCCATTGAAATTATTAATGCCGATAGTACAAAAATCTTTTTTGTCATCTCTTTTTATTGTTTATTAATTTTTTTATCATCGTAATATTCGATAGAGCCGTTGCCAATAGCGTTTTCGTAAAGCTCTTCTTCAAGTTGGTTGAGACGGCGTGCCATTTTTGAGTTTAGCACCACGTTAGATACGCGAGATTGTGCCATCTCAAAAGGTTCGAGCGAACCAGCCGGTAGAAAGTCTCTGATTTTGAGCAAATACATAAACTTGTCGTCGGCTTGAGTAATGGTGCGGCGGCTTTTGATTCGGTCGTCGGTTTCGTCAATATTTTCGGGCATATTGGCTGAAGCTTCGGCAAACGAAATCCAGTCGCAACCAAAATTGTCGTATGTGAGCGAATTGTCGTGGCAAAGATCCATTAATACAATAGAGTCTTTTTCTGAACGGAAATCAAGCAGATAGCGAAGACGCTGAATATCTGTTGATTCAATAGGTATTTTTACAAAAAATGCTTTTACTGCGTTGCGTTGTAGTTTAAAATCGTCGTGATGTTGTTGATAGTATGTTTCCACTTCTTTTGGGGTAACAGTGGTGTCGAATGTTTCTGACAGATACTTTTCTTGATATTTGTAGATGAGCAGACTTGCACGGTAGTCTTCGAGTTGACGTTCCACATCTTTCTGTTCGTCGGTGAGATAAAGTTCGGCTTTTTTGATCATAAGCTGCTTGCGTACCCAAACATCTATATAACTGCGCACTTTTAATGCACTGTCTTGCGGAGTTGTACCTTCGGGCACAAGGGCTGCAATGTCGTCTTGATAGAGATATTTGTCGTAAACTTTTACCACAGGCACACGCGAACCGGTGGGAATTTCGTTGTGGCACGATACTGCCAGCAGACTTGTCAATAGTGTTAGAATTATTATTCTGTTGAAGTGTTTCATATTATTTTCTATGTTTAATAAGATTCTTTAAGGGTGGATTCGGCGTTGTCGGCTATTTTGAGATTGTATTTTTTGCGAAGCTCGCTCACATATTTGGATTTGAGAGTGTTGCGGTATTCTGCGCTTACCAAATTGTAAATTTGATTTAGTTCTATCGGGTGAGGTTCTTCAAGCACTTTGGTAATTACTACTCGGTTTTGATCGGCAAGATTGATTATCTTGTCGCCTGGGTAGGAGTATTCTCCCGAATTGAAACCTCTAATTACGATGTCGGCAATTGGGTTTTGTCCTAACTGAAATGTGTCGGCTGCCACAGAACGGAGCAGCGATGATGTCATGTTGGGAGTATTGGCAAGTTGGTTTGCCTCTTTGAGCATCTTTTTGGGTGCTGCGCCTTGCACGGGTTCATAAATACGAAGGTAGAGCAAATATCCGCTGAGATAGTTCGACGCATGTTTCTTGTAGTATTCCTCCACTTCTGAATGGTTGTCGGCAAATTGCTCGCTATGATTGTATTTGTCGGCAAGTGCGTATAGTTGCGGATATGTGTATTCGTTGAGAAGCACTTTGTATTGCGGATAACGAGTGAGCAGCATTTTCTTGGCAGCCTCAAAAGCTAACTGGTCGGTCATCTCTTTGAGTTTGTTGTCGAGATATGCGCTGTTGGATGTTACATCGCAAGGTTTCTGGTTTTCATAGATGTATTTGGCAAAGTCGCCGAGTGTGTATTTGCGACCTTGAAATGAGAACAAAGGATCTTCGATGAGGGTTAGACCATCTTGAGGAACCCATTGACCGTCGAAAATTGTTTCGTCGATAGCGTTTACGAGTGCGCCGTAGTTGTTGTTTGAATTGTATCCGGCAACAGTTTTTACGCTGTCGAGAAAATCGCTTGTAAGTTCTCTAAATTTGTTGCTTACCACAAAACGAGCTTTAACTGTTGGCTCCATATCGCGGTTGGCACTGCGAGGGTGTAGCTTGTTGAGTTTTACGATAAGATACGAATCGTAAGTGTCGGCAGGTTTGGCAAATACGCTACCATCAGTTTTGAGGTCGTTGATTTGCGAGCCGTAGCGGTCGATGGCTTCAAAGAGCGTAAGTTTTTGGCTACCTTGCTGATACGAATGTTTTTTTTGCAAGGCGGCAAAGTTTTCGCCGTTTTTGAGCTTTTCGCATATTTGGTTGGCAAGGTTGCGCAGCGAATCGTCAACACGCCATTTTTTGGTTTTGCGAATTTCGATGCACGACACGGTTACCGAATCTACCGCAGCTCTTTTGTCAGACACCTTTATAATATGATAAGCTTTTTCGTCGCGAACGGGTTGCGAAATTTCTGTGTTGCCGTAGTTGGCTTTTACGTATTGAGCAAAAGCGTGTCCCGGCATTTCGAGCACCGAGATATATCCAATGTCGCCGCCGTTGTAGTTGGCCGACGGATCATCCGACAACTGACGAGCCACCAGTGAAAAATCGGCACCTGAAGTTAGTCGTGTGCGTATTTTAGCAGCCTTGAAATATGCTGCAGCGGTGTCGGCGGGTTGATTGCCGGCAATGTTTACTTGTATGTGCCATACACGGTATTGAGTGCCACAATCGCGCACCAACTGATCAATTATCTGTTTCGATTTTTTGTTTTCAGATATATGCTTGGTAACCAAATAGTTTTGGTAATAATCACGAGCATCGGCAATAACTTGTGCCGTGTCTAAATGACGCTGTTGAGCATCGTATATTTGCAAACGGTAGTCGGCATAAAGCGCAATAAGCGATTTGATGTCGTCGGGTTCTGCGTTGCTATGCTGTCGATACTCGCGCCAAAATTCGTCAGCGTATACTTCAAGCTTGTTGTCGATGGTAAATATCGGCGCTTGATTTTGTGCTTTGATGCTGTTAATTATACTACAAGCAATTATTATTATCAAAAATATATTTTTCATTTTATTACTGTTATCTAAAATATACAGGTTGTTAATATCAGCCGAAAATCACTATCCGTAATTTTCGCCAAAATTAGAAAAATATTTATCCCCAGCCATTTTTTTTAACGTTAAATAAGAGAAAATTTTTTACCTTTGTGGTTGTGAGTATCTATACCGACATATTGAAGCAGTATTGGGGGTATGATTCTTTCCGTCCTTTGCAGGAAGAAATCATAAGATCTGTTGCCGACGAAGGTCGCGACACGCTTGGTTTATTGCCCACAGGGGGCGGCAAGAGTATTATTTTTCAAGTGCCAGCCCTTAGCAAAGAGGGTGTTTGCATTGTGGTAACTCCGCTGATAGCCCTGATGAAAGACCAAGTAGAAAATCTTCGCCGCCGCAATATCAATGCCGTGGCTGTGTATTCGGGACTTACTTTTCACGAAATACAGGCTGCGTTTGACGCTTGCACTTTCGGCGGAGCTAAATTTCTCTATCTTTCGCCCGAACGACTTGGTACAGATTTGTTTTTAGAACGTCTCAAAACTTTGAAAGTAAGCATGTTGTCAATAGATGAAGCGCATTGCATATCGCAATGGGGTTACGATTTTCGTCCCAGTTATCTAAAAATTGCCGAAATCAGACAGCATCTTCCGGGTGTTCCGGTGCTTGCCCTTACTGCCACTGCTACTCCAAAAGTGGCAAACGATATTCAAGACAAACTTCTATTTAAGGAGAAAAATCTTTTCAAGAAAAGTTTTGCCCGTCCTAACCTTATATATATAGTGCGCAAGGTGGAGGACAAGGAAAACTATCTGATGCGAATAATCAACAATCAGCCCGGCACCGGCGTGGTTTATGTACGAAACCGCAAAAAGACTCGTGAAACAGCTGAGTTTCTACAAAAAAAAGGTGTATCTGCCGACTATTTTCACGCAGGTCTTACACAAGCATACAAAGATTACCGTCAGCAACAATGGAAAGACGGCAAAACGCGCATAATCTGTTCTACAAATGCTTTTGGAATGGGTATCGACAAGCCCGACGTTAGATTTGTGGCGCATTTAGACGTTCCCGACAGTATCGAGGCATATTTTCAAGAAGCGGGTAGGGGAGGACGCGACGAAAAACGAGCCTATGCCGTAATGCTTTACAACGATGGCGACATTGCCAATCTGCGGCGAAACCTTACCAATTCGTTTCCCTCTAAGGAGTATATCAAGCAGGTTTACAATGCACTGGGCAACTATTATCAGATACCCATCGGTGCATCCAAAGGTCGCACCTACGAGTTTAAAATAGGACATTTTGTTGAACAATACAATCTCAATATCATTCAGTGTATGAGTGCGTTGAAGATTCTTCAGCGCAACGGATATATCGAAACCACCGACGAAGTATTTGTGGAATCGCGTATAATGTTTACCATCAGCCGCGAGGATCTTTACAAATATCAAGTGGCAAACCGTCAAACCGATGCATTTATCAAGTTATTGCTACGTAGCTACACGGGATTGTTTAGCAATTATGCCAACATCGACGAAGAAGCTCTTGCCAAATATATGCGTTGCAGTCGCGACACATTGGTAGAAATTCTCAAAAAAATGTCGGCGCAGAAAATTATCAGTTACATTCCTCAAAAACGTACACCTTTTTTGGTATTTACCGAAGAGCGTCTTGAGGACAAAAGTTTGATAATAGCCCCCGAAACATACGATTTGCTCAAAGAACATTACACCGAACGGGTAAATGCCGTGATAAAATATTGCCTCAACGACCAGAAATGCCGTAGCCGTCAACTTACCGAATATTTTGGCGAAACGTCAGGATGCGATTGCGGCGAGTGCGAT
Organism: Bacteroidales bacterium; assembly: GCA_017962175.1. GTDB lineage: Bacteria > Bacteroidota > Bacteroidia > Bacteroidales > UBA3824 > UBA3824. The sequence goes on from JAGCVU010000233.1 coordinate 39,463, forward strand.
GTGTGTAGATCAAAAAAACAGTCGGGGTTGGCAACCGATGATTTTGATGCTATATTTGATTATATATTTAATACGTTGAACAAGCAACCTCAACCAATCGACACTATCACTCAAAATAGCTCTTACGACTTGGAAATCACATCACAAGTATTGCGCAAGATGGTAGACGACGGCATCGTAACGCAAAACGATCGAGGTGAATTTTATCTGTTAAACTATACCGAAAATCAAGATAATCACAAAGATTAAATGAAACTTAATATTAAAATTACAGAAAAAGGTATTTTATTATAAAAAAAGTTTTATCTTTGCGATATTAATAATAACCAAAAACACAGAACATGGCAACAAAGAAAAAAGCAACTGAGGCTGTAGAGAAGACCGCCCCCAAAACTGCTAAGACAACCGCAAAAAAAACAGCAGCAAAAAAAGAAGAACCCAAAAACATTTTTGGATCTTCTAAAGTTAAGACACTCTTTTCTATCACACAGGAAGCCGCCAACAATGCACAGACTGTTAACCTTGCCGGCGACTTCAACAACTGGGACAAAGAAATCACCGTGATGAAATTTGACAAAAAGACTAAAAAATTCACAGCCGAAATAGAACTCGAAAAAGGTGTTCACCAATTCCGTTACATTTTCGACGGCACTGTTTGGGGCAATGATCCCAACCTTCCCACCGAAGAAAACGACCTTGGTATCAACTCGGTTATCGAAGTTAAGTAGTTTTTTTACAAAAATCTTTATAAAAAAAGCAAAATGATACAGTCATTTTGCTTTTTTTTTAGATATTTGCGCTGCAAAAAATTTCTAAACATGAAGTTACAAGCAGAACACCTTATTAAAATATACGGCAAACGTACCGTTGTTAAAGACGTGTCGATTAATGTGTCGCAGGGCGAAATTGTGGGACTTCTTGGTCCTAACGGCGCCGGCAAAACCACATCTTTTTATATGATTGTGGGATTAATTAAGCCAAACGGCGGACAAATTTTTCTCGACACCACCGATATTACCAAATACCCGATGTACAAACGCGCACAACTTGGCGTGGGATACCTGCCTCAAGAGGCTTCGGTATTTCGCCAAATGAGCGTGGAAGACAACATCAAATCGGTGATGGAGGTGCGCGGATTTCCTAAAGAATATCAGAAAGAAAAACTCGAAAGCTTGATCGAAGAATTTGGTCTTGGACATATCCGCAAAAGTCTCGGCATACAACTTTCGGGTGGTGAACGCCGTCGTACCGAAATTGCGCGTGCACTTGCCGTTGACCCAAAATTTATTCTTCTTGACGAACCTTTTGCAGGTGTAGACCCTATTGCAGTAGAAGATATTCAGGGCATTGTTGCCACACTCAAAAACAAAAATATCGGTATTCTTATTACCGACCACAACGTTGACGAAACCCTCGCCATTACCGACCGTGCTTACCTTCTTTTCGATGGTAAAATTCTTCAAGCCGGTACTCCCGAAGACCTTGCCAACGACCCCGAAGTGCGCCGCGTTTACCTCGGCAAAAACTTTGAACTTCGTCGTCCGGCGTATATTGCTAACCGCGAAGATAACGATGATAATACAGAAAAAATAGAAAAAACAGAAAATGCTGAAAATCAGAACGAAATAAATAATGGAACTGAATCTTAAAAAACCGATAGTATTTTTTGACCTTGAAACCACAGGCATTAATGTGGCTACCGACCGAGTGGTAGAGATTTGTGTGCTTAAAATTAATCCCGACCACACCGAAGAAACTTTTACTGCCCGCATTAATCCCAAAATACCTATGAGCAAAGAGGCAATAGAGATAACCGGCATCACCGACGACGACCTTAAAGATTGCCCAACGTTTGCCGAAATTGCTCCAAAACTCAACAAGTTTATCGAAAACTGCGACCTTGCGGGTTTCAACTCAAACAAGTTTGACATTCCTATGCTTGCCGAAGAACTACTCCGTGCAGGTTTTGATTTCGATATGAAAAAACGCCGTGCTATTGATGTGCAAGTGATTTATCACAAACTTGAACAACGCAATCTTGCAGCCGCTTACAAATTTTACTGTGGCAAAGACCTCACCGATGCACACTCTGCCCTCGGCGACACGCGCGCCACTTACGAAGTGCTAAAAGCACAACTCGAAAAATATCAAGACCAAATAGAAAACGATGTAGAAAAACTCTCCGAATTTTCGGTACAGTCTAATAATGTGGATTTTGCAGGACGTTTTATCTACGACGAAAACGGCGACGAAATTGTAAACTTTGGCAAACACAAAGGCTTAAAAGTTACCGAAGTACTTAGACGCGAACCCAATTATTACACTTGGATGATGAACGGAGATTTTCCGCTCTACACCAAAAAAGTGCTCACAGCCATCAAATTGCGTGGTGCTAAATTTAACCGTTAAAAAAATCAAATTTTTTTGTTTGATTTTTTCATTTTTTATACGTACATTGCGACAAAATTTGGGAATTGAAAATTTGCATCTAAAAAATGTAGATAACTAAATTCGTAATTTATTAATTATCATTAAATAAACACTCTAAACTTAAAAAAACATGGCAGAAGAAACAACACCGGCTACAGCCGAAAAGAAACCCAATACAACTATGGGTTTGTTATGCTATTTGGGTATTTTAGTTTTGGTACCCTTATTCTCAGTTAAAGCTGAAGATAGAGACGATTTTCTTAAAACTCACCTTCGTCAAGGTATTGGATTATTGATAACTATGATTATTGTAAACGTAATCCGTACCGTTGTTAGTGGTAGCACTATTGCAAGCTTGATTGCTTCTGTTATCGCTATTTTCTTTTTTATTCTTGCTATTATCGGCATCGTTAACGCCGTTAAAGCAAAAGATGCAAAACTTCCTTTCTTGGGAGATTTGTTCGACAAAATTGGCAACTCTATGATTAAATAAGTTGTTTAAAAAATTGAATTAATTAAAAACGGCGGTCTTTTTAGACTGCCGTTTTTTTATGTGGATAAAATTGATTCTTATTTAGTGAGTATAGCTGCCATTGCTTCGTAAATGGTTCCGCTGTCTGGCAGGTTGTCGTTTTCGGGTTGCTCTATTTTTACAACCGGTGCAGGATGCTGCTTTAAAAATTCATTTACCTGTGCATTCAACGATGAACCAAATATTCTTGAATCCACAAGAGCTATGTCATACACCACATTGTCGGCATTGTCGAGAGTGCGGTTGTGCTCCAATGTGTACACCTTATAATTAATATCGGTTTTCATAAGAATGTTGGTGATGAAAATCGACAACAGACGGTCTTTGGCTATTACCACGGCTTTTTTGCCCTTCCACCTATATTGACGTTCGGGCGATTGAAGCGGTGCTTTTTTGTAAGGTATTGTAAACGAAATGCTTGTGCCTTCTCCCAACTTTGATTCGGCGTATATTTTGCCGCCGAGTAGTTCGATGATGGCTTTTGAAACAGGCAGTCCGATGCTTGGACCAAAACCTCTGGTGTTGACCGACGGTTTGTAGTATCGTGAAAAAATGTTTTTGAGCGATTCTTCGTCGATGCCAATGCCGGTATCCGACACCTCAAAAAGTATTTCGGTGTCGTTGTTGCAGAGCGAGCAGTTAAATCTGATTTCACCCTTGTCGGTATAGCGGCAAGCGTTGTTAATCAGGTTTTTGAGCACTAATTCGAGCTTATCAAAATCGGTTTTGATAGCTTGTTTTTCGCCCTTGATGTTCATTCGTTTTACAAACTCGATATGCTTGTTGTTGTGATACAAGGTGCGCAGTTTGTAGTATTGGCAAATTTCGTTAAACAGATATCCTATATCGCCGGCGGTTTCTGTTAGGGTCAAAGTGCCGTCGTCGATTTTTTCCATATCAGCAATGGCATTGAGTAGCAGCATTATGTCGTCGTTCTGCTGTTTTACCACTGATACAAAACGAGTTTGGTCTTCGATTTTGAGCGAGCGTGCGGCGGTGTCTAAATAACTGTTGATAGTGGCAAGAGGTGTTTTTATCTCTTGGCTAATGTTGGCTATCAGCGATTTTTGGGCTAACTCGGCATTGTTGAGTTTTTCTTTGGTGGCGTCGAGTTCTTGCTGTATTGAATTGAGTTTCTCGTTGTTGAGTTTCAATTCGTTGTTGAGTTGTTCGTACTGCTTGTTTTGTTCTCGCAGTTGCATTTGGTTTCGTCGGAGCAATTCGTGCTGAATATACTGTTCGTTGGTGTTGTGAATTATTCCGATATATCCAGCCAAATTGCCAAAACGGTCGAAACGCTTGATACCTCGCGATTTACAGTGAATATTGCTACCGTCTTTGTGTTGAAGCACAAGGTCTCTGTCAAAAATTGCAGTAGGGTCGTTGTTGTTGCTTTGGGCATATTCCAAAAGGTCGTTTTTGGATTCTAAGTCGCTCACAAACAGCAACGGTTTTTGTGTGATAATTTCCTCAGGTGTGTAGCCGATGATTTTAGTCACCGAGTTGCTCACATACACCACGTATCCGTTGCTGTCCATTTCCCAGAAACAGTCGTCGGTGCAGAGAGCCACTTTGTTGAATTTTTCTTCGGTGTATAGAAGTTGAGTTTTAATATCCCATCGTGATGCATCGGTGATCATCAGTCTGCCCAAAAGTACCGTTGCAGCCGGAAAAACCACCAGCACAGTGGGCGAAAGTATCAACATGTTTGGAATAGTGTCGGCTGGAATAATTACCGGTGTCATCAGAAACATCAGTATATGTACCGTTACAGCCATTTTCACAAGGGTGCTGATTTTGTGTTTCGACACCTCTTGAGGGTAAAATTTGTAAAACAATATTCCGCACAGCGAAGAAATAATTATTGTGTAAAGGTCGAAAATGAGCATACTGTCGGCATTCCACACGTCGGTGCCAATGTCAACGGTGTAGAATTGCACCACCGGCACAAAAAATCTGTACACAGCATACCCGCCCACAGCAAGAGCGGCTGTTACGGTGGTGCGAGCTCCGAGAAATAAACCTGATAGGGCAAGCAACACGGTTTTAGCATCGATAAATATTTTGGATCCGCTGTACCAACCGATGTTTTCAGCCATAAGCAAAATACCAGTAGCGCCTACAACAATACCTGTGGCGTATTGCATAAGCGATTTGTAGGTTTCGCGATACTTAATCCAGTAAAAGTCGTATATCGACCTGAATATAAGTAGGATACCTACGTTGATGATAAAATCGGTGATGTCGCCCTTCGTCATATGCGGCTCAGATTACAGTTCGGGAAAGAACTTGCTGTCGTTGTCGTTTTCTACCTCAAATTTAAATATAGTCTTCTGGTTGTACGATTTTCCGGGACGGAGAATAGCACTCGGGAAGTTGCTATTGTTTGGAGCGTCGGGGAAAAACTGTGTTTCAAAACAGCATGCACTCTGGCGAGGTATTGTTTTGCCGCAACGGTGTGTGAGGGTGTTGTCGAGCCAATTGCCGGTGTAAAACTGCATTCCGGGATAGTTGGTAAACACCTTTAATATACGTCCGCTGTGAGGATCTTCCACCTCGGCAGCCAAAAACATGTCGCCATCTTTGGTGTTGAGCACGTAGTTGTGGTCAAATGCAAAATCTTTGATGGTTTTTAGGCGACGGAATTTGCGGAAATCGAAATCAGTACCGTCAACAGGCATTAGCACGCCGGTAGGAATGCAATCGCTCTTAACCTCGGTAATGGCATTGGCGTTGATCATTACGGCGTAGTCGGCAATTGTAGTATCTTTAAAATCGCCGCTGAGGTTGAAATAAGCGTGCTGTGTAAGGTTTACGGGGGTTGCCTTGTCGGTAACAGCCTGATAATGCATTACAAGTTCGTTGTTTTTTGTAATCTTGTAAGTAACAGAGGCTGTGAGAGTTCCGGGGAAATTTTCTTCGCCGTCGGGACTTATATATTCAAAAGTGATTTCAGGTTCGTCGCCGTCAACAGTGTTTTTTACGCTCCAATCGCGAACGCTAAAACCTGTAGGCCCGCCGTGAAGGCTGTTAGGACCGTCGTTGGGATTAAGTTTGTATTCTACACCGTCGAGCGTAAATTTAGCAGCGCCGATACGGTTGGCATAACGACCGGGAACCACGCCGATATACGACTGATTTTTAACATATTCATCGTAGTCTTTGAGCTCGAGAATAACGTTTTCTGATTTTCCGTTCTTACCGGGAACGTTGATATTGGTGATAGTGGCGCCGCGTTGAATAAAACCGGCTTCCATGCCCATACCATTGCTAAGTATGTAGCGTTTTATGCCTTTGGCGGCATCGTAAGTTTCAATTTTTATCATAGTTAAAATGTGTTTTTTCTGATTAATGTTTTTGCAAATATAGCGATTTTTTCGATATGCAAAAAAAATTTTTTTATGCCTGGAGATGTTTCTCTGCCTTTATGCCGTAAAAAAATATTCATTATTCATAAAAATGAACAAAATGAATAGTAGTATTTTATTTCTACACTCTGTATATTAGCATTGAAATCTGAACACAATTATTTTCAGACGGCTAATTAAAAACACACATTAAAAAAATAGAGAGATATATTATGAGACAGTTGAAAATTACAAAACAAGTTACCAATCGCGAAGCAGCTTCGCTCGATAAATATCTGCAGGAAATAGCCCGCATTAGCCTTCTAAAAGATGACGAAGAAGTTGACCTTGCGGCAAGAATTCGCAAAGGCGATTCCAGAGCTCTCGACCGCCTTATTAAAACAAATCTCCGTTTTGTAGTTTCGGTTGCAAAACAGTATCAAAATCAAGGTCTTAGTCTTCCCGACCTTATCAACGAAGGCAACGTGGGATTAATCAAAGCAGCTCAGCGTTTCGACGAAACCAAAGGTTTTAAATTTATCTCTTATGCAGTATGGTGGATTCGCCAGTCGATTCTGCAGGCTTTGGCAGAACAGTCGAGATTGGTTCGCTTACCGCTTAATAAAATAGGTGCAATTTCTAAAATCAATCAAACATACAGCAAACTTTTTTATGAGTTTCAACGTGAACCCAGCGCCGAAGAGGTGGCTAAGGAGCTTGACCTTATGCCTCGCGAAGTGCGTAGCGCTCTTACCAATGCAAGTCATCATACCAGTATCGATGCTCCCGTGGGCGATGGCGATGATTCGTGTGTGGTAGACTTTATGCCCACAAGCGAAGTGTCTAAACCAGATAACGGACTTATGACCGATTCGCTCCGAATTGAAATCAAACGTATGCTCAGCACTCTCGGTCAACGCGAAGCCGACATTGTTCGTCTCTATTTCGGTATTGATGCTCCTCACGCTTTCACCCTTGAAGAAATCGGCGAAAAATTCGGACTTACACGCGAACGTGTGCGCCAGATCAAGAGCAAAACAATCAAAGCGTTGAAATCTAAAAGTTTTCTTATCAAACAGTATTTGTAGCAAGTAGTAATATATCTTGGGAAACTGTCAGCGAGTATAGATTTTTCTTTTTCATTTTTTTATTCTCCTCTATATTCCAATTGATAATTGCAAACTAACATCCGCAAGGCAGTTTCCCCTTTTTTTAAAAGTTAACAATTTGAAAACCTACCGTTTTTGGTTGCTATCTGAAACTTTTTTTATTTTTGCGATTCAGAAAACAACGCAAAAATGACATTCACCATAAAAATAGGCTCAAACGTACTTACACGCGCTGATGGCACATTAGACACCGAGCGTATGGCGGGACTTGTTGCCGAGATTGCACATCTTCATCGTGCAGGACACCGTATTATTTTAGTTACTTCTGGAGCTGTGGCTGCCGGTCGCAGTATGATTTCGGGTTATCAGGAATTAGACCCCGTGGCGCAGCGTCAGATACTTTCGAGCATCGGTCAGGTAAAACTTATCGACCAATACAAACAGATTTTCGACCTTTATAATATTCGCATAGGGCAAATTCTCGTTACCAAGCAAGATTTTTCCACCCGCGAACACTACCTCAATATGCGCAACTGTATTCTTGCACTTTGGGGTAGCAATGTGATTCCTGTTGTAAACGAAAACGACACTGTATCAGTAACTTCGCTTATGTTTACCGACAACGATGAACTTTCGGGACTGATGGCTTCTATGATGAATTGTCAAAAATTGTTTATACTCAGCAATATCGACGGCATTTTTAATGGAAATCCTTCAGATCCGGGCACTTCGGTAATAAGGGAAATTAAGCAAGGGGCAAACATTTCGCAATATGTACAAACCACAAAATCGGGTTTTGGACGTGGCGGAATGCAAACCAAATGCCGCATTGCCCGCAAAACTGCCGATTCGGGTATCGACGTGTACATTGCCAACGGCACCAAAAAAGAGGTGATAACACGCCTTGTGAACGGCGACCCCGATTTTGTATGCACACACTTTGCCGCCGGCGAACAAAGCGCAGCCGTAAAAAAATGGATTGCATATTCCGATGGATTTGCAACAGCATCTGTAACAGTAAACAATGGTGCAAAAGCAGCTCTGCTTGCACACGACAAGGCTGCAAGTCTTCTTCTTCCCGGAGTTACCCAGTTTAACGGCGATTTTAAAAAAGATGATATTTTGTTAATCAAAGATTTGGAAGGCAACACTCTCGGTGTTGGACGTGCCTCAATGGATAGAGACAAGGCTCAGGCTTCTGTTGCCGACAGCCGTTCCAAACCGCTGATTCACTACGACTATCTCTACATTTATCCTGAAAATTAATAGACATCAATAATGGAACAGATTCAGCAACAGTTGAATGCGGTAAAACATGCCGCAAGATTTATGAACCAGATAAGCGCAACCAAGAGCACCGAAATTCTCAACGCTTTTGCCGATGCGCTTGTGGCTAACACCGACGCAATTATAGCAGCCAACAAGTTAGACCTTTCGAGGATGAACCCCGAAAATCCTATGTACGACCGTCTTATGCTCAATGCCGAGCGTATCAAGGCTATTGCCGCCGACACTCGCAATGTGGCCACCCTTCCCGCTCCGTGCGGTGAGGTTTTGGAACAAAAATCTTTGCCAAACAAACTGAATCTCACCAAAATACGAGTTCCGCTCGGAGTGGTGGGCGTAATCTATGAGGCTCGTCCCAATGTTACTATCGATGTGGCTGCCCTTTGCATACGTTCGGGCAACGCCGTTGTGCTCAAAGGTGGTAGCGATGCCGCCGACAGCAACACTGTGCTTGTGGATATAATGCGCAATGTGTTAGACCGTTTGGGCATAAACAAAGAGATTATCCAACTTCTTCCTGCCGGACGTGAAGCGGCTACCCAACTTATGAACGCCGTGGGATATATCGACGTGCTTATTCCTCGTGGTAGCAAAAACCTTATCAATGCCGTTCGCGACAATGCCAAAGTGCCTGTGATTGAAACCGGTGCAGGCGTAGTGCACACATATTTCGACAAGGATGGCGACCTCGAAAAAGGCAAACGTGTAATCTGCAATGCCAAAACCCGTCGTGTGAGTGTTTGCAATGCTCTCGACTGTTTGATTATTCACAGCAGCCGTCTCGCCGACCTGCCTGCTCTTGCCGCTCCTTTGGCTGAAAAAAATGTGGAAGTTCTTGCTGATGATCGCGCTTATAAGGCATTGGAAGGCAATTATTCTGCCTCGCTAAAACGTGCCGAGGAGAGTGATTTCGGTTATGAGTTTCAGGCTTTGCGCATTGCCATCAAAACCGTGGATTCGCTCAACGATGCATTAGAACACATTTATAATTATAGTTCAAAACATTCCGAGGCTATCATCACCGAAAATCAGGAAACTGCACAAACATTTGTAAGCAACGTTGACGCTGCCTGCTGCTATATCAACACCAGCACAGCATTCACCGACGGAGCACAGTTTGGACTTGGCGCTGAAATAGGCATCAGCACTCAAAAACTTCACGCTCGCGGACCTATGGGATTGCGCGAACTCACAAGTTACAAATGGATTGCCACAAGCGACGGAGCCACTCGTTCCTAATGTTTATACAAAAAACTGTATAAATATTCAATAAGGAAATCCCTTATTTTACAATAACTTTAAATAGAAAGTGTTTTAATATTCATTTTTTTGTTAATTTTGGCGGAAATTTATTCAATAAAAATACAGTCGTATGAATGGTACAGAAAGTAATTTAATGGAAGCATTGAAACTATTGTGCATTGGATTGTGTACTGTGTTTGTGGTTCTTATGCTGATTATCCAGTTTGGAAAATTGCTTATCAAGGTGGTAAACAAGATTGCACCCGAAGAAGAGCAGACTCCTAAAGCCGCAGCCGCAGCATCTCCTGTAGCAATAGCACCCGATGTTCATCAAGCCATTGCCAAAGCAGTGGAGCAATTAACAGGCGGCCTTGGTCGCGTAGAAAAAATTGAAAGAATTTAGTAAAACACGGTTAAACCGAAACAAGTATTAAAAAATGAGCAAACAAGTAAAATTCAACCTTGTATTCAGAGACTTGTGGCAGAGTTCGGGTAAATATCAGCCACGTGTCGACCAACTTTTAAAAGTTGCACCCGCCATTGTAA
>JAGCVU010000234.1 GCA_017962175.1 Bacteroidales bacterium
GGCGTAGAACTTGCCGTCGAGGCTGCCGTCGGGTCTGGCGGTGGCTTTGATAATTTCGTAGCGGCTGTCGCCGTTTTTCGACTCTACTATCTCGCCTTCAAAAAAGGTGGTCTTGAGTTCTTGGTTGGCTATCTCGCGGTCGGGGAACTGCTTGCCGCACTCGAAGTCGATTTTTTTCTCGGGCTGAACGTAGGCTTCGCTCCAAGGGGTGTATTCCGACACGCGGGCGGGGTCGTTGTAACATTCAGCCCTTACGCGGAACTTGATGCGGTAGTCGTATTCGGGAGCGGTGAGGGTGACGGTGTTGTCCTGCTGCGACGACGATATGGTGGTGTCGCGCTTGTAGTCGTAATACTCCACGTAGTATTTGGTGTGGTTGCGGTCGGCGTTCCAGGTGTACTTTATCTGTTTGCCGGTGACTTTGTTGGCAAGCCCGGTTACCGGCACGGGAGGGTTGAGGTACTGGAACTGATATACGTCGCTCTCGCCGCCGCGCTTGAAGGGGAGTTTGTGATCAGGGTCGTAGGCTGTTACGCGCCAACAATATTTTTGTCCGATTTTAAGGTTGAGGAGTTCGGGCATATAGCTTTTTTGGGTAACAAATAGGTCTTCTTCGGTAAAAATGGGTTTGGTCTGCTTTACGTAGGTTTCTATTGTGGTGGGGTTTATTACTTCCCAGAGTTCAAAACGGTAGCGGATTCTCGGGTCGGTTTTGCCGTAGTAGGTCCACTGAAATGATATTGTGGGTTTGGTGGTGTATTGTTCAAGGTCGGTATTGTTGCGTGGGAATAGTAGTGTGGGGTAGTTGAATTGGTCGATGTGGAGGTAGATTTTTGCCACGTTGGATATTTGACGCGATATGGTGCGTGCATCGTAGCACACCACTTGCAATATGTAGTTGCCTTCGGCTAATTGTCCGTTTTGATAATAGCCTGCTTGCGAAAGATTGGAATATTCGTTGAGGAAGTATTTCTCAAGCTCGCCTTTCTGTTCTATAATGGTTTGTCCGAAACCAATGTCGAAGGTCTTACGGCCTGTTTGCAGTGTATTTTCTATTGCTTTGCCGTATGCTGATGCGGGGTATAGCCGCACCTTCACCGCCACGGGAAGGTTGGTCTCCTTGCGGTCGAGGCACTGAAAGGTAAACATGAGGGTAGACTTGATGCCGTAGAGCTCGGATAGCTCGGGCGAGATGTCGCTGCTGCCGCTTATGGTTACTTGTATGGGGTATACTTTGGTTTGGGCGCGGAGGCCTGCAGCGGCAAAGATTATTATCAGCAGTATGGTAAGATGTTTAGTCATAGGGGTTTTGTATAAAAGTTAGTTCATTCTTTGTAGATAAAATTGGCGTCAACACTCTCCAAAACGGTGTTTTTGCCGGGCAAACTATATATTATTTTGTATGGATATTTGCCGGAAGAGAACGACAGTGCTTTTTCGTATTCCACGATGCTATTTTCTAAGGGGGTCATCGGGAGATTTTGTTCGCACCTATGGAGCAAATTAATGCGTGTTTCGCGGATGTCGTCGTCGAATTGATACAGAGCGCAGTAGTGTATGGAGCCTTCAGGGAATAATCCCGATGGGCGCCCTGTTTCAATTTCAGAATTTTCGAGTCGGAAAAAGTTGTGATTACACTCGCGATTGTTGTTGATTTGAATGGCATCGGTTGGCGGAAAGTTGTATATTCTGTTTTGCTGTCCGTCGCTGAGGTGGTATCTCGAGTAGTATTGCTTGTATATCGATCCGGTATACCATTTGGTGTTTTCTAAGTCGATATTAAATGATATCAACGGTTTAATATTGGCAGTACCTCTCCATTCTATACCGTCGAAAAAGTCGTTTGATGTGATATTAACCGAAAGCGAATGACGCCACGAGTCTTCGCCCACGTCTACAGCATCGCCGTTGATAATGTCCATGCTTTTGATTTTTTCGGAAAATTTGTTGAAACGGCTTGTTCTAAAATGCAATGTGCATATAGTTTTGGTTTCCAGCTGATTGAGCGTACCGGTGGCAGAGGTGTGCCTTACTTCGATATTTTCGTTGGGATTGTTGCTTTCCACTTTGGTGTATGTTTTTTCCACGTTTTGGTCGATGCTTTTAACAGTGGTAAGCGGAATATTCATCAGCTCAAGTTGATACACGGTGTTGTTTTCCAGCTCAAGATCTTTGAGGTTGAATGTAATTTCAAACACTTCGCCGGGTACTTCCGACGAAAATTTAGTGGCAAAATCTATCTCTTTGGAATATCCTTTTTTGTTGGTAACAACAATTTTTTGCTTAAATCCATCGTGAGCTTTTTCTCTAAATAGATATTGATAATTGTACATCAAGCAGATATATCCTTCGGTGCATTGGTTTTTGTAATAGTTGTACATCATATTTTCGGGATACGAACATATAATATGCTTTGAATCAATTGTAGTTGGGCGTTCGCCGGATTTAAAGGTAGCTGTCATATCCTCGAAATAATCTGCTCCGTCGTCGCCTTTTACAGGTAGCCATGTGTTGCCACTTTTTTGTTTAAATAGCACTTTGATATACACCTTATATTGATGTCGGGTGTCGAATGGTTCGGTAGGATTGTACACCACAGTGAGCCCGTCGCTTGCCACCACTCTTTTGCCATCAATCGGTTTGCCGTCGGTAATATCGGTAACGGTGTATTCTGCAATTTGGATTATATATTTCTGCAGGCGATCGTTTTCATCAAGCATTTCAAATGCATGATCTACAGGAATATTGAGCACGGCTTGTGGCGATGCAAACACATTTACGTCAGAGTCGCCGTCGGAAGGAGTGAGAGCCGACAATATGCTTTCACCCAAGAGGTCGTTGCCGGAGCGCAATTCGCAAGGTGTGCCAATTTCTAAGTCGAGAGAGCAATCACCCTTTACCAAACCTCCGAGCAGACTGTACGAGGCATTGAGATTACCTACAAAATAAAACGGATTGGGACCCATACCAGTCATCACAGCGCCGGCATGCAGTTCGGCAATGCTAAATTTGCGCTCTTTTCTAAACACTTTTACCTTCAAGCCCACTGCAGCGTTGAGATACGCCCACATCTGCGCCTTTGCGTACCAGCCTTTGATGCCTATCTCGTTGGAACTTCCTTTGCAGTGCGCGTTTTTGTAGTGTTCGAGCAAAAGTTCTATACCTGCACCCACATTAAAATCGGCATAAAAGGGCACAGGATTTATTGATGCTCCTGCTTTAAAATTTAATCCAAATGCCACACCTTGCCCTGTAGATAGGCTTGAAAGTTTATCATCATTTATTGCAGATAAATATTTATCACGTTTTGCTTGATCCATAGTGCCCCACACTTCGGCGGGAGGATTGGGCAATGGCGGTATTTGGTTGCCAAGCATAAAATAGCTGTTGGTTTCCATTAGTTTCAATACTCTTATACCGCAAGGCTTATCGGGCGAACCCATGTGTATATACCAGTCTTTGGTTCCAAAAAGGGCTTTGGCTTCTACCATAAGCTTGTTAGGTCCTGTGCCTTCTATAAATCCGGCATTGAGATAGGTTTTTAAATCGGCAAAAAATGTTTTGTTGGTGGCGTCGAATTTCATCAATATTGATGCTGAAAGCACACTGCCATTAGTTTTTTCGGGTATTTTTAAATCGTCGGGGGTATTGAGATGAAGCTTGCCAATTCCATCTTTGCTTTGAATATCCTTCACTTTTGCTAATACACCTTCTTTAAATTTGTTGAGATTCTCAGGCATATTCATAAAAGCCAAATCGCCGTTAATTTGGAAATAATTCAATCCCCAATGCTCGTTGAACTGAATATCAAATGATGTTTTGGCGTTTACGGCGTTTTCTTGTCCTACAAAAAATCGTGCATGGGCAAGAAATCCAAAACCAACGCTTTTGTCGGGCACATAGCAAATGCCGGAGAGAGCTTTGCCAAAATCGTTGTTTTCTACAGTTTGATTCATACGATGATACACACCACCACCAAGACCTTGCACTGTGATACAAGGCGGAATGGTAAATAGTCCCGACTTTTTCTCGCCATACACATCCACAAGAAAATATTTAAACTGGTCTTTTTTGCCAAACACTGTTACGGCTTCGAATTTCCAATCGTCCATAAGCGAAAGGTCTACTTTACCTCTAAAACCGTTGCCGTAGATTTCGTCGCCACGCTTTATCTGCACTTCGCCTCTAATTCCAAAAAATGGTTGACGATATTCCACGGCAATTTTCGACACATTCACATGCTTAATCTTGTATTTATCAAAATCGCCCACCACTTCAAACGAGCCTTCGCCGGTGATTTTGCCGTTGAGCGATACCATTGCATCAAAACTTATCGACTCGTCTTTTTGTGATATGTTTGATAATGCAAATTCAAAACCCGCAATTTTTGGCATCTCAACGTCCGACAGCGCCGACATATCCCACACGCCCGGTTCAAACACAGGCTTCTCCCGGCGGATTTTCATTCCTTCAAATGCGATTTCGGGCAGTTGCAGTTTCATTCCCCCCTCCGACAGCGGAGCGTCGATCTTTATTGAACCCGAGGCGCTAATGGTAGGATAAAATCCGCCGTTTTTTAATGCTATTTCTATATAAGAGTGTTCGTTGAGGTTTAATGTGGCACCAAAAACATCAAAACTATGGTTGCCGGTGATATCGCATTTAAAATCAAACGCTTTTTCAGCTATATTGTATTCGGCGGAGTATCCCAATTTAGAATATTCGCCAAAGGGAGGAATATTTAAAATTCCAGAAAATCCAGCCCCTTTTATCTTGTTTTTTACAATAGATAATCCTATCAACGACACCTTGAGATCCCATTTGGCAGGTTCTACTTTGCAATCGCGACACAATTGTTCTACCGAGGCGTCAACAGTGATGCCGTGGCGGTCGATTACCAAATTGCTGCACACTATCGAGGTTCTGTCCTCGTTTTTAACTTTCTTCACTTGCACTTTCGACGGGTCGGATATGGATGTCTGGTCGGTTTTTAGTGCCGGAGGAAGATAAAGTTGAGCTTTTTTTACAGCTAAGCCGCGCCACAGATTGCGGTCGTCGTCGCTGCCGAAATATCCGGGAGGAAAAGCCGCGGTCTTAGGCGTGGTAAACTCGCTGAAATCTACCGTTATATCTTCAATATAAAATAGAAAGTCTTGCAATTCAGGAAATTCGAAGGCGAGTTTGGCGTTGACATCGAACACAAAATCCGAAAAATCGTTGAATGTAAGCTTAGTGTTGAATTTCGGCTTTTGCAAGGGATTCATATTCTCGTCGTAAAACTTGATTGAATTGGCAACAAACTCCAGAGTAACGTCCATATGAAACTGGGTGATGCCGTCGCAGTCGAACTCGGCATACGACCCATTGTTGAAAGTGATTTTAAATTTATCGCCAAAATGCATCTCCACAGGGCGTATAAGTTTTAGTCGTCCCGGCATTTGAGGTCCGCAGCTTCCCGACAGCGATATGTAGGTTTCAAATCCTATGGTGGTGGCAGAATCTACTGGTATCACCAGCGTCATATAGGCTTTGGCTACCGAGTCGCTCTCGTGCGAAAGCTGCTGCACCACTATCTCATAGTCGTTTAAATTGCTTTTGATACCAATCGGCAAAGGTATCTGACGGTTTTCTGCCAAGTTTTTAATTTTGTCGATATAGTTTGCCATCTCCTTCACCTTGCGGGCTGTTTCTATGGCATTGGCAAGGCGGCGCTCGGCGGGCACCTCTTTGGTGGCGCCTTGCGACTCTCGGGCTATTGTCCGGGCGTCGTCTACTATCGAGTTCACTTGCGTTTCGTTATTGTTTTGCGCCCACGCATTTGCGCTTGTCAGCAGCAAAAAAACGATGGCTATTAAGGTGTAGATTCTGGTGTTAGTTTTGTTCTTCATCGTCTTTTCTATGTTTTTCGCGGTTAATGATGTCAAAACTGTAGGTGTAACCCAAATTCATTGTCAGCCTGTTGCGGTTGCCCCGAGCCTGCGAATTGTTGATATAGTTGAGCGAAAGGCTGAAGTTGTGGCTTTGTTTCAATGTGTACGACAGCGACATACGCCCGTTTACTACGTTCGATTTCACGCTGTCTACCTTGGTGTAGGCGTATGTGCCCGACAGCGACCCCGACACCTGACCAAAGAGGGTTTTGTTTACGCTCACGCTTGTGGTGTACATATCTGTGTTCTGATGCTGCATTTCGGTGCGGTTGTAGCCGAATGTAACGCTCGCCGACATTTTCTGCGGTATCAGGCTCAGGCAGTATCCGAGGTTGCCATTGTAAATTTTTGAATTGGCAGTGGTGGTGTCGTAGCGCTGATGGTCTGAGGTGGTCTGGTACAAAAAACTTGTTGATATGCAATTGCTTACTGTTTCGCTGTTGCTTATCATATAATTCAACCCTACATTGGTGGTGTTGTTGAGCCTTGAATATTCTGTGGTGTCGAGATTTTCAAATTCGGTGGTTTGCATCAGCTCCTCATACTTATTGCGAAGGTTGAGATACTGCTGGTTGTTGTTGTACGACACGTTGAAGTTGAGCTTCTGTGTGATGTTGCCGCTGGCTGCGAGGTTTACGGCTATGCTGTTGTCGGTGGTGAGTTTCTGATTGTCGAGGTTGTCGTGACGCAAGCCCAAATCGCCCGACACCGACACGTGGTTAAACAGCAGCGAGGAGAAGTTAACCGTATAAGTCTCTTCGTCTTCGGCAAAATAGTAGCCACCGAGGGTCTCGTAGTTGGGTGGTATTCTGCTATATCCGAATCCGATCGAATGGTCGCCGAAGCTGTAGCCCAACGCCACGTCAAACGCTTGGAAGCACACGTCCTCGCCGTCGGTTTCTATTAGCACGTCGGATGCACGGCTGGTGGCGGTATCTTGCGCCATATACCTGTTGAGTATGCTCACTCCGTACTCGCCGCTAAGTGTGAGCTTTTTCCACAATGTGGTTTTCAGCCTCACCGATGCTGCTATGTTGTCTTTTGGCGCAATGTACTGATTTTCGTAGCCTAAGAAACTTATCGACGAGGAGTCGTCTTTTACCTTTATCACGTCGAATCCCACGTCATAGTTCTCGTTATGATAGCCTATCTTTACGCCGCCGCCCATACGCTTGTACGACGGCTCCACATTCAACGTATCGGGCTGCACTGCCTTGCGCATTCTGCCACAAAAACCCTCTATATGCCACACTTCACCTTCGTAGAGCGCACCAGTGCCAAGATAATCGTGCCCCGACAAGGTATATTTGCCAAAACTCATAGAGTTGTATCCCAAATACACTGTAAGTTTTTTGTAATTTGGGGCAATGGAAAATCTATTGTAGGGCAACGCTAAATTTTTGGTGAGCACATTGTTGGTATACGAAAATGTAAACGGAACATTCACAAAACCAAACAATTGCGTATTTATTCCGCCGGAAAGATAATAATAAAACCTGTCGGTGGCAAGAGTGGTATCTTCTATCAATTCGCTGGTGGTGTTCATGGATATATTGCCGCTCATTTTTATAGGATCAGATTTTATTATAGATTCGATATTTTGCGCATACGCACTATTAGCCCCCAAAGCAAAAAGTATAATTCCGAATGTTGTTTTTAATCTCATATTCATCAGTGTGTTACATCTCGGATTCTACTTCGTTGCTCAATTGTGTTTCGGTGGCATCGGTATACACCACGCGTATTCGGTATGCGTAGTGTTTGCCCATCACCAAATTTTTGTCCTCAAAGGTGTCGGTGTTTTTCACCATTGTGTAGTAATGCAATGGTTTGTCGTCGGTTTTTCGGTAAATTAATATTTTGTCCACCTGCTTGGTGGCGTGCTTATTGCTCCATTTGAGGGTGATGCTATTTAGCGATTTGGTGTTTTGCAATTTCCATTCTGGTTCTGGTGGTGTGGGAATTTCCATAGCCTTGAGTTTGCTTGCTGCAAAATTGCCATATCCGTCGCGGGTAATCACTTGATAATAATATTCAAAGCCGGGTTCTGCCGTTTTATCCTCATACAACAAAACATCAGCTGCCACCACAGCTAAAGTGTCGAAACTCTCCGCAGTGGATAGCCGCCTTAGCAGCAAATAGGATTTTACATCGCGCGAAACCGACCTATTCCACGATACCACCACATTGTTTTTGTTTAATTGAATATCGGATATCATCGACGGCTGCGGAGCAATAGTATCGTAGCGTGCAACGGCAAGTGTGGGCGACAAATCGCTTTGATTGCCACGAGCATCCACACTTATAAGTGCATAATACACATTAGGCGACAGGGTTTTAAGAGAGATGGTATCTATATAAAAGGTGTCGGTGAGCATATAGGGCACATGCATCAAAAACATTTCACCCTCAGAATTTTTGCGCAATAGCCTAAACCCTGCCACATCGTCGGGGTCGGGATTGCGCCACGAAAGTGTTACTCTGCCCAAGCTATCGCATACTCCCTGCGGTGCCAACGGTTTTATAGGTGGAATGCTGTCGATAATGAGGCAATAATATGGATAGGGATTGTATTTTTCTTCGCTACTATTAAACACCGACACATAATAATAATTGTCGGGCAAGGGATGAGGATCAATGTAGCTCCGCTGATCAACGTCGGTAATGGTGGCTAAGCAGTGGCTAATAGTTTCGGCACTATGTGCACGGTAAATCTTAAATCCGTCAACAGAGCCGGTTTCGGTTTCGAGGTTAAACCGCCAATTGATTTCCACGCCATTATCCACCGATTGGGCAGATGATATTTCGGCATATTGAGATATGGGTTTTGAATTTAAAATAGCCGTAGATTCCGAAGGTTTGCTTTCGTCGGAAAACGAATCCACACCCACTATGCGGTAATACACCTTGCTTACATTCGTTACGGTAGTGTCGGTATAATAATTGTTTTGTAGCGACGATTGAATTACAGCAATGGGATCCTCGCTTAGCCTCGCAAAGGTTTTGTTGTCGAAACTCCGTTCCACATAATAGCCCACAAAATGATTGCTATGATTGTTTTTCCAAGTTACCATCACGCCGTTGTTGTCGAAAAACGCATCCGGTTTTGCGGGGATAATATCCACAGGATGGTTGTTTAAAGCGCCAAAAGTACGCGCAGTGTCGCAGTGTGCGCTGTCGGGCGAGGCAAAAGTGAGGCGATACGAGTAACTCTCGCCGGGCTTGGCGGTTTTGTCGGCAAAATACAAGCCCATATAATCTGCCACCTCCTTATTCATATCGGCACAATAGAGCGAAAAACCGAACTTGTTTTGCTCCTGCTGATAGTGCTTGTAGATACTCACCGGCGAGGTGGCAAGGGCTGAATAATGTTCGCCGAAAATACATTCACCTGCAATGGCGAAATATTTTTCGTCCTCTCTCTTTTCCCATTCCGAAAGAGATTTGATACGCAGAGCAGTGGATAGCACCACAGTTTCAACGGGAATCAGCTGTTTGCCGTCTCTAAAAATGGTGATACGCTCAAGCTTATAGCCAAAATCATTGCCATATCGCCAAGCATCAAGATTAGTGGGAGCCCATCGTAGTTCGATAGTGTTTCCCGTAGTCTTGCTTATGATATTCAAATTGTTTTGCGCCAGCAACGGCATGTAGCCGCATAGGCATAGCATTAGTAGTAGTAGATAGCCTTTGTTAGTCATTCTTGTTAGTTTTGGCGGCAAATATACATTTAAATATAAACAAAAAAAAAAAAAACGATTATTTTTTTAAAAAAATTTGGAATTTTGATTCACAATAGATACATTTGTCAAAAAATAAAACTATATCATTAACTAAAAATATTACAAAATGAAAAAAAATCTATTTTTCTTTGCCGCTATGGCAGCGGCTGTGTGGTTTACGGGATGTAATAAAGAGGAGGACGAACCTTCGCCCGAAGATTATTTTCAAGTGCACTTTGATGCCAATGGTGCTACCGACTGCATTGCGCCCCAAGATACAACAATGGCATCAGGTAAATCATATAAAATTCGTATCGATACAGAGAGGAGTTGCTTGGGAGTAGCTCATAAAAATGCAGATGGTAGTTTTGAGATGCTATCATGTACAATAAAAAGTCTAAGTTGTGAATTTAAATACCAACCTAAGAATTATGCTATAAAACAGGATACACTATATTTAGTATGGGATAACCGAAAAATTACCATTACCTACCACGCCAACGGTGCAACCGGTGAAGTACCACCCCCCATTTCAATTGATGTACCCAAGTATCATCAAGGATATACCTTGTATAGCATGCCGGATACTATAATATTAGCCAACGGTGAAAATTTATCATATCAAGATGGGTATTATTTTGCAGGTTGGAATACCAAAGCCGATGGTACGGGAACTTTTCTGCCTAAAGGTTTAAAATATGTAAGCCCAAGCAGTGTTGACTTGTACGCCGTTTTTGAAACCCTCAACGACCATGAATATGTAGATTTAGGTCTACCAAGCGGAACTCTTTGGGCAAAAACCAATATTGGCACCACTTGCGAAGCCAAGAAAGGTGATTTGTTTGCCTATGGTGAAACTTCACCTAAAACCGAATATACACTTAAAAACTGGAAACTTCGCATTGACGATAATTATTTTTATTTATTTGCAGACAAATCCAATCGAAATGCATTTATGATTGACAATAAATTTAACGACAAATACGAAGGGCAACGTTACAATATTAATTTATTATATATACAAGACGCTGCCTCTGTTAATTGGGGAAACTTATGGAGAATACCATCCACAGACGAATGGAAAGAATTGTTTGATAATTGTACTGTAGAAGACTATAATTATGTTCTTATCGAAGAAGGAGTAACTATTCCTTCTATTATTCTTAGAAGTAAAATTAATGGGAAACATCTTTTCATTCCATCCAATACAGATTTTGCTACCACCAATATTGAAAGAATAGGAATTGATAATTTAGAAAATGATATTTATTATAATAAATTAATTATATATTATGACGAAAAAAACCTTAATGAATCTACTCGTAGTGTGTGGAGATCTTCAGGCGATGGGATTAATGCTTATTGGAATGGTGTAGCTGTTCGCCCTGTAACGAAACTTAAATAATTAATAGATATCGATATGAAAAAACTAATACTACTATCTTTTTTATTATTGGGATGGCTATCTAATTATGCGCAACCTTATAAAGTAACGATTCATAAACCAGAAGACATACCATTGGATTCTATATTAATGGAAAAATCACAAACAGAACCTTGGCTCCAACCATATTATAGGATTGCTACGGCTTCAAATAAGATTTTATGTACTATATATATTATTAATGGGAAATATACATATCAAGAAATTAGAGAAATAAGCGATGTCTCAGATAATACTTTCTGGATCGATGAAGAACCTAAAACTTTATCATATTATGTCTATAGTTACGTTCCACATTTTGATGGTGGAATTCTTCCTCTATTTGATATAGTAGATAAAAAAGAATACTACAGAATCCAACAATGGATAGAGGAAGATGATATCATCACTTCAGGCTATCAATTAAGGGAAGAGACTATACCATTTACCTCTAATTCAATTACAACTGAAGATGGAATGTATTATTTATTAACTCCTCATGGGTTTGATCATTATAAAGCAAAAGTAACCGTGTCGTATGAATCATTCAAAAGCAATTGCAAAAAAACAGATAATTTTATATGCCGAGATGAGATTCTCAACTTCACAAATACTATTGCAGTACCTTATCCTGCCGATATTTATGTAGCCACAGAAGATAATCCTAACCAAAAATATATATTAGATATTAAATTACCCAAAAAAGCAACATCATTTTCTATACCAGCACAAATAATATTTGACAGCATTGGATACAACAAACCTTTTGACATATACTTACTTTTTAAAGTTAAGCTTATGCCATGGTGTGAACATAAGATTCATTTTAAAGGAATCAACTATCCAGTTTCATACGACAGTATATATATTAAAGACCATTATTTAATTATTACAAATACAGAAAATAACAAAAACTGTAGTTTTGTTTTATCAGGCAAAACTATAAGTCAAGATTTTAACCCCAATACAAAATTCATTCCCACAGGTCAATATCAATTACAGATTAGTGATAAAAACGACAATTACTGCCAAGTAAATCTTGATGCATACGTGCCTGAAATCGAATACAATTATCTTGATACAACAAGAAAGGAATTCACACATTGGCACAGCGAAGATACTACCCAAGCTATTAATCTCAAAATATATAATGTAAACAACAAC
>JAGCVU010000235.1 GCA_017962175.1 Bacteroidales bacterium
AAAGATAGATAATCACACCCATCACCACGGCGTTGATAATGTGGACACGCTGACGGGTGCGTTTCAACGAGGCATCGTCGCCTTTGGTGTCGGCACGGAGAATGTCGATGGTTACCGATGTGGTGAGAGCCGTTACCGCGCTTCCTGCCGAAGAGAACGCCGCAGCCACAAGTCCGAGGATAAAAAGAACGCCTACCGCTGCGGGCAAGAAAGGCACTCCGTCGGCATTGGTGGCAGTGGCAAGGTATGGAAACAGTTCGTCGCTTTTGAGTGCATTACCCTGAATATCAGTGAGTGCGCCATTTGTAAAAAGTCCCAACTGAGCGGCATAATTATAAAGGAGTATGCCGAGCGCAAGAAACAACAGGTTAACTGGCAGAAAACCAAAACCATAACTGATAACATTCTTTTGAGCGTCTTTGAGATTGCGGCACGAGAGGTTTTTCTGCATCATATCCTGATCCAAACCAGTCATTGCAATGGTGGTGAACATTCCGGCAAGAAACTGCTTGAAAAAGAAGCGTTTATCGTTGTAATCAGAGAAGAACCACGTGTCGGACATTTCGCTCGACGCTATCGACGAACAAAGGCTGCTCAAATCCAATCCCATCTGCTTGCAAACAAAGTAGATACACAGCACCACGGCGGCAATCAGCGAGAGAGTTTGCAGCATATCGGTCCAAACGAGGGTTTTAACGCCTCCACGAAACGTGTAAAGCCACACAATTATCATTGTTACAGCCACATTGAGCGCAAAAGGCACTCCAATCTGATTAAAAAGCACCAACTGCAACACTATTGCCGTAAGGTACATTCTAACGCCGCATCCCAAAAACTTGGAAATCAAGAAGAAAACCGCGCCAATGCGGTAACTGCCATGTCCAAAACGCTGGTCTAAATAGGTGTAGATGCTCTGCAAATTGAGTTTGTAATAGAGCGGCAACAGCACGTAGGCAATGGCAAAATATCCCGCCACAAAGCCGAGAACCATCTGGATATAACTGAATTGCGAACCCGCCACCATTCCCGGCACGGAGATAAACGTTACGCCCGAAATGGATGTGCCTATCATTGCAATAGCCACAATGTACCACGGCGACTGTCGCGAGCCGGTGAAAAAAGCCTTGTTGTCGTTGCCCGATTTGCGACTTGTGTAGACGCTCACGGCAAAAATCATTGCAAAATAGAGAAATATGATGAATAAAATCAGAATTGGTGACATAACAACATAATAAAAAACAGCCGCCGTATAGCGGCTGTTGAAAACAATCAATAGATATTAATCAATTAAATAATATGTTCAAGTTTAGAAGTGGTCTTGTCGATTTCCTCTTGTGGGAGAATGAAATTGGTAAGGTCGCCCGAGAGGTATTGGTCGTAGGCGGTCATATCGATAAGGCCGTGTCCCGAAAGGTTAAACAAAATGGTTTTGCCTTTGCCTTCCTCTTTACATTGTTTTGCAAGGCGGATGGTGGCGGCGATGGCGTGAGCCGATTCGGGAGCAGGGATAATGCCCTCAGCCTGAGCGAAAAGGCTTGCAGCCTCAAACGATTCCAACTGAGGAATGTCAACGCCCTTCATATATCCGTCTTTGAGCAACTGGCTTACGATAGTGCCTGCGCCGTGGTAGCGGAGACCGCCTGCGTGAATGTGAGCCGGAGCAAAATCGTGTCCGAGGGTGAACATAGGCAGAAGCGGAGTGTAGCCAACCTCGTCGCCAAAATCGTACTGGAACACGCCGCGGGTCAACTTGGGACAAGCAGCAGGTTCGGCAGCGATAAATTCGGTAGTCTTGCCTTCGAGAATATTGTGACGCATAAAGGGGAACGAGATTCCGCTGAAATTGCTACCGCCGCCAAAACAGCCGATAACAACGTCGGGATATTCGCCTGCCATCTCCATCTGTTTTTCGGCTTCGAGACCGATAACTGTCTGATGCAGAGATACGTGGTTCAACACGCTACCGAGCACATACTTGCAGTTGGGAGTCTGCATAGCGAGTTCCACAGCCTCAGAGATAGCCGTGCCGAGACTTCCTTGATATGTCGGGTTGGCAGTGATGATGTCCTTTCCTGCGCGGGTACCCATACTTGGAGATGCTACCACCTGAGCGCCGTAAGTCTGCATAATTAAGCGTCGGTAGGGCTTTTGGTTGTAACTGATTTTTACCATAAAAACAGCGAGTTCAAGTCCAAACACCTTGGCAGCGTACGACAGAGCCGCACCCCACTGACCTGCACCGGTTTCGGTGGTAATATTGGTAACGCCCTCCTGTTTGCAGTAGAACGCCTGAGCAAGAGCCGAATTGAGTTTGTGGCTACCCACGGGACTCACGCTCTCGTTTTTGAAATAGATGTGAGCGGGAGTGTCGAGAGCCTTCTCCAAACCGTAAGCACGCACGAGCGGAGTAGAACGGTAGTTTTTGTACTGGTTGCGCACGGGTTCGGGGATGTCGATCCACTGGTGGGTAGAGTCGAGTTCCTGTTCGGAGCAACCGCGAGCAAAGAGCGCCGACAGTTCGTCAACGGTTATAGGCTTGCGAGTCTGCGGGTTGAGCATAGGCAGGGGTTTGTTTTTCATATCTGCCACGATATTGTACCACTGGGTGGGGATATCCTTCTCTTGGAGGAAAAAACGTTTTTGACTTTCCATAATAATGTGTCGTTAATGTTAAAATATTCGTGAGCCAAAAGTAAAGATATTTTTGAAAAGAACAAGAATGATTTTAGAATGAAATTATCGAAAAAATCAATAAATAAAATGTAAACCGTAATAGACACAACCGTCCAAATCTGCAAAAAAACGAGGAATTGAATGTAAATTATAAAAAACATTTTGCGATTTTCGACAAAATCAGTCAAAAACATTTTGCGATTTCCGACAAAAACTGCTAAAAACATTTTGCGATTTTCGACAAAAGTATTATATTTGCGCTGTAAATCAAAAATATAAGGCGTTATGATTTTTAAAAGAAAACTTTACCAAAAAATGCTCCTTTGGAAGAACAGACGAAATGGCTCGACAGCACTTTTAATCGAAGGAGCAAGGCGTGTAGGAAAATCAACTTTGGTTGAAGAATTTGCAAAAAACGAATACAAGTCGTACATTCTAATAGACTTTTCGGATGCGTCGCGCAAAATCAACGCACTGTTTGAAGATATGCACGATTTGGATTTCTTCTTTTTGTCGTTGCAGAATGTCACAGGTGTTTCGCTCGTAAAACGCGAGTCGGTAATTGTGTTCGACGAAGTTCAATTCAATCCCCGCGCACGTCAGGCAATCAAACACCTTGTAAAAGATGGACGTTATGATTATATAGAGACTGGCTCGTTGATTTCGATACGCAAAAACGTGCAGGACATCCTGATTCCGAGCGAGGAAGAGAGCCTTACCCTCCACCCTATGGATTTAGACGAGTTTTATTGGGCAACGGGCAAAGAGGTTGTTGCCGAGCAACTTAGACAGGCTTTTGAGATGAAACGTCCTATGGGCGACGCAGTTCACCGCAAATGGATGCGCGAATTGCGCCTATATATGCTTGTGGGCGGAATGCCGCAAGCCGTTGACGCATATCTCAAATACAACGACTTGCGCGAAGTGGATGATGCAAAACGCAATATTTTAAGCCTTTACGACAACGACTTTATCAAAATAGACGGTTCGGGGCGTGCGTCGAAAATATTTTCTGCCATTCCAAGCCAACTCAACAACAACGCCTCACGCTATCAGATGGGCAGCGTTATAGAAAATCAGACTGCTGAGCGTCTTGCCGAAACAGTTTTTGACATTCAGGACAGCAAGGCTGCGGTGATGGCTTTCCACGTTACCGACCCAAATGTGGGGATGGGTATGTTTAAAGATTATTCACGCTACAAAATGTTTATGGCAGACACCGGATTGTTTGTAACGCTCGCCTTCAAAAACAAACTTTACACCGAAAACATTATCTATCAGAAACTTCTTAGCGACAAATTAGAGGCAAACCTCGGCTATGTCTACGAAAATCTTGTAGCCCAAATGCTTCATACCGCCGGACACGATCTGTTTTACTACACATTTCCGGCAGAGCACAACCACAACTACGAATTAGATTTTCTCTTGGAGAAAGGCGGCAAGATGGTGCCTATCGAAGTCAAGTCATCGGGCTATAAGAGCCACAAATCGTTAGATGCTTTTTGCGAGAAGTTTTCGCAACGCATAGGCAACCGTATCTTGCTCTATACCAAAGATTATCACAAAGACCAACAAACAGAGTGCCTGCCTATATATTTTACAGGAATGTTGTAGTTTTGCGATTTTCGACAAATCGGGTCTACAACGTATTGTAAAGGGTCTTTTTAGGGCGATAAAATTATAAGTCCGAAAAAGTGTAATTTTTCGCAAATTTATGTCCGAAAAAATGTAAAAATCTGAGATTTTATGTCCGAAAAAATGTAAATTTTCAGAAATTTATGTCCGAAAAAGTGTAAATAATTTTGTTTTTATATCCGAAAAAATGTAAATTTGCAACGTTATCAACCATTAAAACATTGATTATGAAGCGAAAAGTATACAACGAACTAATTGAGTGGAAAAACTCTCCAAACAGGAAGCCTCTAATTCTTAGTGGAGCACGTCAAGTGGGTAAAACTTGGTTGATGAAAGAACTGGGTAAAAACGAGTATAAAAACTACGTCTATCTCAATTTCGACTTAGACGACAGATTGGAAAACCTATTTGAAACCGATTACAACATCGACAGAATACTACTTGCTATTCAAGCAATTACAGGTGTCAAACCCGAAAAAGGCAAAACACTGATTATCCTTGACGAAATTCAGCAAGTGAAACGCGGGCTCGGTGTGTTGAAGTATTTTTGCGAGGACGCCCCTGAATACCATATCATCGTTGCAGGTTCGCTATTGGGCATAGCATTGCATCCCGGCACATCGTTTCCCGTGGGCAAAGTAAATATGATCAACGTGTATCCATTGGATTTTGGCGAATTTCTTGACGCTATGGGCGAAAACACGATGAAAGAATTAGTGGAAAAACACGACTGGGAAATGATGAAAATACTGAAAAACAAATACATAGAATTACTTAGACAGTATTATTTCATCGGCGGAATGCCCAAGGTGGTGGCAGATTATGTGGCAAACAAGGATTTGAAACAAGCAAGAAAGACACAAAAAGAAATAATCACGGCATATCGCGAGGACATTTCAAAACACGCTCCAAAGAAAGACGTGGTGCGTATAAATATGGTTTTGGACTCGATACCGTCGCAGTTGGCAAAAGAAAACAAAAAATTTATTTTCGGAGCGATGAAGAAGGGGGCGAGGGCTACCGAATTTGAACTTGCTATCCAATGGCTTATTGACTGCGGTATTGTTTACAAAATCAGCCGTGTGAATGCTCCAAAAATGCCGTTGAAGTTTTACGAAGATATGTCGGCGTTCAAACTGTTTTTGTTAGACGTAGGATTGATGGGCTGTATGAGCGAAGTGCCTGCCGACCAAATAATTGCCACCGACAACGCACTGGTGGAATACAAGGGCGCGTTTACTGAGGAATACGTTATGCAGCAGTTGGCATCGCAACAAGATATATTTGTATATTATTGGGCGAGCGAACGTTCCGAGTCAGAATTGGATTTTCTGATACAAAAAGAGTCGCTGATAATTCCCGTGGAGGTAAAAGCCGAAGTCAACCTAAAATCACGGTCGCTCTATCAGTTTGTGAGCAAACATTCCGAACTATCGGCTATCAGATTTTCGATGTCGGACTATATCAAGCAAGATTGGATGGAAAACCGTCCGCTCTATTCTGCGTGGAAGGTTTGAGAGTAGATAACCGTCCAAATCTGGGAAAAAATCGAGATTTGGATGGGAATCTGGTATAATATTTTCGATTTCAGACACAAATGTAAAAACCCCGCACCGAAATTCTGTCTCTGACAGGCGGTACGGGGTAATTTTCGGTCAGGGGATATGGGCTATTGTTTCTCCCAAACCTCTACTTCTTTTGAATATTCACCATCTTCTCGGTCTTCATAAGTGCATGTCATTGTTTTACCGCTTATAGCAGGGAGGTTGGTGTATTCGCCATCCTCATTCATGTCTTTGATAACTTCATCTGTGATTTGGCGGTCTGACATGTACAGACGATTCTTGACCACTTTCCAATAACCGGAGTTTGTGTAAACGGAACTGCCTTTTTCTTTTTCTTTATATCGTTCAGTATATGTGCCGTCCTCGTTAAAAGTCATTATCGCCCAATAATTATCTTCGTCGCAAATGATTTTATTGTGACCTTTGTCACCGTCGCCATTATCCCACCATTCTTCGTAAGAGACTTGTTTCCAAGTGCCTACCAAGGATTCGGCACTGATGTTCGGGGCGTCATCGTCCTTGTTACACGAAACCAATGATGAGCAAACCAATGCAAGCGCGGCAAACAATACCGCAAAAAAATTTATCTTTTTCATTTTTATATGC
>JAGCVU010000236.1 GCA_017962175.1 Bacteroidales bacterium
GATGGCCGACAGTTTCTCAAAAATTGACGTAGAGGAGCACCGCAACCTTGTGTACGGACTTTTTGGCGACAAGGACCCGCTTGTGCACACTCACGACATTTTTGCGTCTAAGTATATGAATGCCATTTGGTTTGACGGCGAACACCGGCTCAACGATTCTATCCTTCTCAATTCGGTGATTCCCGTTATCCATTGGATCGACGACAAACTATCTAACCGTCAGCGTCCTATCCTCTATATCGACCTCGACGAAACTCTCGTAGACTATCACAACGGCATTCACAAATGCACCGAGGCTGAGTTGAAACAATACGAGGGACGCATTTGGGATATTCCGGGATATTTTTCGCGACTTGAACCCATGCCGAGCGCAATAAAAGCCTTCCGCCAACTTTCGCTCAAATACGACACCTATATATTATCGTCGGCACCGTGGGGCAACCCCTCTTCATGGACCGACAAGATGCTTTGGGTGCAACGTTGGATAGGTCCCGCAGCCTTTCGACGTTTGATACTCTCGCACCACAAAAACCTCAACTACGGCGATTATCTCATCGACGACCGCATTCACAACGGTGCCAAAGACTTTATGGGTGCATTTCTCCAATTTGGCGAAGCACCTTACAAAACTTGGGACGATGTGTTGGAATTTTTTAGTCATATAGGGGGGTGATATTTTGGTTTGTAATAATAAATGTGTATATTTGCGAAAATAAAAACAGATATTATGGCAACAACAGTAAAATTAGAAGAAGGTATTACAGTCAAAATCAGTGATAATATTATTTCTGATAATGCCATACCCGAAGGAACCAGTTTAGGGTATGAGCAAAATGGACGATACGATCATAAACATTATCTTGGTACTGGAATCTTTCGTCCAAAAAACAACGATGTTATTCGCTTTATAGTATATCTTGTTCTCACAATAATTGTAGTGCCACCATACATTTACTCATTTTATTATTTTCAAGATACTCCATTGGTAATAAGTATTCTTTTAATATTGTGTTTTATTCCATTGATTTTGATTATTGGAATGTTTGGCATAGGAAAACATTTGTACTTAAATAGAAAAATAGCACCAGAATTGATATCTGAGACTATCAATAAAGTCAACAATGTAATTTTAAATAATCCATCTCAAAGTATCAAAAATATTATTCTGAATTCATATGTAGGATGCCTTAATATTGTCAATAGTATTAATCAATTTGAACAAATTATCAAAATAACTGATGATACAATAAAAACTGTATACAAAGAAAAACTGAAAAATGCTAACGCTGAACTAAAAAAATGTCGATTTGACACTATTAAGAATTTATCTGAAACACAATTGAATAATTATAAGAACTTGTGTAAAAGTTTTGATGAGATGGCATCGAGTAAAAGAATTACATATCTGAATGAACAATCAGATAGAATAAGCACTGAATTTTACTCTGGATGCTTTCAGTATATTTATTCATTCGCTTACGTCCCCATATTTCAAACTCCACATGGTAAAATATATATTTATCCTGATTTCATTATTAAAACAAAAGACGATATTGATTTTGAAATAATTGAATTAAATAAAGATGTTATACAATTTAACATCTACAAATTAAATGAAAAAGATATCAAAACTGATGACACTGAAAAATATTATACGACTTATTTGAATACGACAAAGTTAGGCTTACGAGACTTACGTTATTCAAAAAAGAATAATCCACAAATTGATGTATTTGCCTATGGCGTTTTGCAAATACCTATTCTTAACGCCACGTTTTATATCAGTAGTAAATCAAAGACAGAAAAATTTTTCAAGGAATTCGCTCAATATGTTACAGAAAGAGATAACGAAAAAAATGAATAAGCCGAATATTTTTAATAATGGTAAATTCATACGAAATGTCCTTCACAAGGCGTTTCAAAAACAAGCCGACTAACTCAAAACTTACGCTACAAATCATTATAAAACAAGATTTGGTCATTTAAATCGATAATTATGACATCACT
The DNA here is from genome assembly GCA_017962175.1 of Bacteroidales bacterium. Classification (GTDB taxonomy): domain Bacteria; phylum Bacteroidota; class Bacteroidia; order Bacteroidales; family UBA3824; genus UBA3824. Next base: position 2,008 of record JAGCVU010000236.1, read on the forward strand.
TTACAGTCAATACCTATCCCTACAACCATTTACAGCCGAAACTATCGCTCGGTTAAACCGTAAATTTATGTTGGAGTTTAACTATAACTCCAATCATATTGAGGGAAATACGTTAACTTACGGTCAAACAGAATTTCTGTTGCTATTTGGCAAGGCTACCGACATCGCCGACATGAAAGATTTGGAAGATATGAAGGCAAGCAACGTCGCCCTTAATATGATGAAAGAGGAGGCACAAAGCCATCGTCCGCTAACCGAAACATTTATACGTCAATTACATAAAACACTATTACGCGAAGATTATAAAGTATATCGCGAAAAGGGCGGAATTTCAACATCTTACACTGTCCACGCCGGATGTTACAAAACACGACCAAATAGTGTAATTACCAAAACAGGTGAATTATTTGAATACGCATCACCAGAAGAAACGCCCGCTTTAATGTCCGACCTTGTATTATGGTACAACAATGAAGAAAAAAACGGCAATCTTACCCCAGTTGAATTGGTGGCGTTATTTCATTACCGTTACATACGCATTCACCCATTTGAAGACGGCAACGGACGCATTGCCCGGCTATTGGTAAACTTTATCCTTATGCGCAAAAATTATCCTATGATTGTTGTCAAAAGTGCCGATAAAGAAAACTATCTCAACGCTTTAAGCACTTGTGATGGCTTTACAGGGACTTCTCCATCAGAAGGTGCACACGCCGAAATTACTGCCATTCAGCCATTTGTGTCTTATATAGAAAAATGTATTACACGAGCATTAACCGTATGTATCCGCGCTGCAAAAGGAGAAAGCATAGAGGAAGACGAGGATTTTGTTAAAGAATTAAGAATTTTGGAACGTCAAAAACGACAGAACCTTGCAACAGAAAAATCAAAACTAAACTTTTGTGCCTCAGAAGTTTGGAATGTATTAGAGTTTGTGTTTTTTCCATTAGTAAAAGAGTTTGCAAATGTTGTAGAAAATACTAATTCAATTTTTCGTTTCAGTCAGATCGAACAATGGCCTTTGATTTCCAAAAACAAAACCTCAAAAGGAAGTCTCACTTTAAATAAAGTTGTCCGCGACACCAATAATCAGCAAATCTTAGATTTTGTAAACAATGCTCAATCAATGTGGTATTCTTGCCGAATGATAAATCCCCTCAATCCGCAAAGCACTGATTTAACAATAAATAAAGAGTTTTATATAACATTTTTCGACGACCATTACTTTGTAGACGGCATTCTGAACAAGAATTTTCCATACGGCAAATATCCAACGGAAGAAGAACGCAAAGAGATTGTTTCGCAGTTCAAGCGAAGTATTATCGACGAATTGAGCAAATAATCACAGACACCAATTAATAGTTGAATACCTCCGCAACAATATTAAAATAGACATTACGGAGGTATTTTTTTTACTACAATTCAATATACTCTTTTGGTTTGAAGTTATCTTCCATTGTCCAAACGAGTGCCTTGCCGTGCTGCATACGGAACACTTTTAGAAAATTGAAGAATGCCTCGTCGCCCTGTTGTTGACGCCATGGTTGCAAAAATTTGCGAGTAGGATGGTTAACAATTTCTTCTTTAATTGCCATATCCTCAACGAGTTCAAACTTACCTTCAACCCTTACTTGATATTTTCCGCAAGCAAAGCAAACCTCGGCACGCGGGTCGGCAATCAGTTGTTTGTAAAAATCTTTGGTAACGCCGGTATGAAAAACAATACCGTTTTCGTCGGCCTTAAACATCAAAATTCCACGCACACGGGGCTGACCGTTGTCGTTGGTAGCCACATACATAACAGGGTGTGCATTAATCATTTGAAAAATTTCTTCCTTTGTCATTTTGGTTAAAGTTTATTTGTTTATTGTTAACGAGGCAAAGATAGTGTTTTTTTAATATAAATCAATAGGGTGGTGTATTATTTTATAAATATTAGTTTGACAGATTATTAGTACGATTTTTTGGAATAATGCATTAATACAACTATCTTTGCAAAAAACTAGGCAATAAATATTTAAAAATATGAATTTAGATAAAATTATACCCGTTAACCGAGAACATTTACTATTGATGCAAGTATTATTTTGGCTTTTTCCGGGAATAAAAATACTTATTACCGGCATAAATGCTATGAAAATTGTAAACGAACTAAACCCAGAAAGAGTATGGTGGCTTGTATTGATTGCCATTGTTGTGGCGGCATTGTTTTCGCTGATGTTCAACAACTTCATCAAGCGTTACACCGCCCGCATCCTCAGTTTCCCAGAACGTAAAAAATCACTTTTTGCATTTTTCGACCTTCGAGGATACATTCTCATCATATTTATGATGGGTTTGGGCATTTCCTTGAAATTCATTCCCGGCATTCCAATAGAATTTTTTGCAGGATTTTACCCCGGCTTAGGCACCGCTCTCACCATTGCCGGAATAAGATATTTTATAAGTTGGTGGAAGACGATAAGGGAAAGTGTTGATTAATTAAAAAAATATTCCCTATCTTTGTTGCCGACATACATATTAATCTACTAAATATTAACAATTATGGAAATTGTATTATACATTCTTGTATACATCGTGTTCTTGCTGTTGCCGGCGGCGGGCATTTTGTCTTATTACAAACATTGGGACATAATGTTTTATATCTCTTCTATTGTATGCGCAATATTATGGTTGATTGGCATAATACATTCATATTCAACAGCATGGGTTCTCGGTCTGGCTGTTTTATTGATTCCACTAATTCTCGCGTTTTTCTTGAAACAGGCGGATGGGTATAATTATTTCTTGTTTGCCTCGTGCTTCGGCGCGTATCTTACGTTTGGGTACATGTATTTATATGGCTCGGCGTTGGGACATTGGAGTATATAATCCTCACCCCATCACCACATCCAGCAGCATCATCATTGCAAAACCTATTGCAAATCCGATTGTTGCAACGTTGGAATGTTCGCCTTGGGAGGCTTCGGGGATGAGTTCTTCTACAACTACGTAGAGCATTGCTCCGGCGGCAAAGGGTAGGAGATAGGGCATTGTGGCAGTGGCTGCCGACGCTAATAAAAGTACCAACGCACCGCCGATTGGCTCTACAATGCCGCTGAGACTGCCCACCATGAAGGCTTTAAAACGGCTGTTGCCTGCGCTGCGGAGGGGCATCGAAATTATTGCACCTTCGGGAATGTTCTGAATAGCAATACCTAACGACAATGCCAACGCTCCCGCCGTGCTAAAATCTGACGTTACCGCGCCCGCAATTGCCACGCCCACAGCCATTCCCTCGGGAAAATTGTGAATCGTTACTGCCAACGCCAACATTGTGGTACGCGAAAGATGGCTCTGAGGACCCTCGTGCCCGCCTTTTGGGTGAATGTGCGGCGTGATGTAGTCGATTAGCAACAGAAACGCAAATCCGCCCAAAAATCCAATCACCACGGGCGTGATGTTGCCCATATCAATTGCCGGAATCAGCAACGACCACACCGACGCCGCCACCATTACGCCCGATGCAAATCCAAGTAAGATTTTTTGAAAAAGTTCGGGCATATCATTTTTCATAAAAAACACAAATGCCGACCCCAAAACCGTGCCGGCAAATGGTATCAAAAGTGCTGTTAAAATGGCTTCCATTAATCAATCCTCCTCATTGCGCTCATGCTTATTGCCACGGTGGAGGCGTTGTGAAGCAATGCTGCGAGCGATGGCGAAATAACGTTTGCCAATCCACCGAGTATCAACATTGAATTAACGCCAATAATTGCATCGTTATTGCCTTTGATTCTGCGTTTTAGATTGCGACCAATTTTCATAAGTTTTGGCAATGAAGATAGACCGTCGTCGGGTAGCATAATGTCGGCAGTTTGACCTGCAATCGACGATGCTTTGCCCATTGCAATGCCAATGTCGGCGGCAGAAAGTGCCGGAGCATCGTTGATGCCGTCGCCAACCATAGCCACTGTGCGACCTTCGGCTTTCATTTGTTTTACGTATGCAACTTTTTGATCCGGAAGAGTTTGCGCATAAAATTCGGTAATACCAGCCTCGCGAGCCACAGCCTGAGCCGTTTTTTCGCCGTCGCCGGTTATCATTACAATGTGTTTAACGCCAGCCTGTTTCAATAGTTTTATGGCTTCTACCGAATCTTGACGGATAAAATCTTTTATTGCAATTAATCCGGCAAGTTCGTTACCTTCTGAAAAATAGAGAATTGAATCGCCTGTTTCGCCAAGTATTTCTATGAATTTTTGTGCTTCTTTGGTTAGCGGAATTTTTTCATCATCAAATATAAAATGTGCCGAACCTATGCGGAGTTTTTTGCCGTTGATAGATGATGCAACTCCGTGAGCCAAAACGTATTCCACTTTGGTGTGTTCCTCTTCGTGAACAAGGTTTCGGTTTTGGGCTTCCAACACCACAGCACGAGCCAAAGAGTGAGGAAAATGTTCTTCCAAGCAAGCCGCCATTTTCAACACTTCATTTTCATCGCGACCACCTAATGGAACAATGCGCGAAACCTTTGGCGTTGCCTCAGTTAGCGTTCCCGTTTTGTCAAAAACAAAGGTGTCAACTTCGGATATAAGTTCTAAGAATTTTCCACCCTTTACAATAATGCCGTTTTGTGCGCTGTCTCTCATTGCCGAAAGCACGCAAATTGGTGCAGAAAGTTTCATTGCACACGAATAATCCACCAGCAAAGTTGACATTGCTTTTGTGAAATTTCCCGTGGCAAAATATGTACCGGCGGCAAGCAAAAAGTTGTATTTAACCAAATGATTTGCAATGCGTTCGGCGTTTACTTGCGATGCGGCTTTTAATGCTTGCGAATTGTCGATAAGCGATACAATTTGGTTTATTCTTGTCTCTTTTCCTGCCGATTTTACGCTTACAACTATTTCGCCGTCTTCCACAATTGTGGATGCAAATACGCCCGAACCTTCCTTTTTTTCCACTGCCAACGGTTCGCCGGTCATAGATGATTGGTTTACCATTGCCAAACCGCTTACAACAGTGCCGTCGGCAGGAATTACGCCTCCAATTCGGCAAATTACGCGGTCGCCTTGTTTGAGGTTTTTGGTTTGAACTTGAATTTCTTGTCCGCTGTCGGTCAGCACGTTAACCACTTCTTCGGTATTAAGGAGCGAATGGGCAAGATTGTCGTACGATTTGCGTTTGATGTATTCTTCCAATACCTCGCCGATGCTGAGCAAAAACGAAACCGAACCAGCCGTGCGGATGTCGCCACTGAAAAACGAAAATCCCAAAGCCGTGGCATCAAGTACGTCAGCACAGAAAACTTTGCCGTTTACAATGCTCTTTGCTCCGTTGTAAAGTCTTGGTGCAATGTTGATTAACTGCAATGCCTTACGAATCGGAAATGGTAGCAACCGCTTTAAATAATGCCGCACCACCATTTCCGAAAGGATAGAAAACAAAGAAGGCTGTGGAATGTCGAGGGGGTTAACTCCATCAAGAAGTTCCTGATTATTAAGATATTTGCTATCTAATGCGCGAAAATACGACAGCGCAGTTTGTTCGGTAATGCCTTGATAATGAATCAATATGCTACCCGAAATAGGGTTAACTTCTACCGAAACAATACCGTCTTGACTTTCAACAAGACTCTTAACCAAGCCCGCCTGAACGGGGGTGAGAAGGGTTCTTTTGTAACGAATTCTCACCCGTCCGGGGAGCGAATGTGAAATTTTAAAGTCCATTATTATGCGTTTTGCTTGGCTTCTTCTACCATATCCTGAGCATCCTCTTTTACGGTTTCGGCAAATGCCTGAGCCTCGTCTTTAAGTTGCGAAGCGGCGGCAATCACTCTTGCGCAGCCTTTTTGAACGGTTTTAGACTTCATTAGGGCAATAATAGCCATGCCGGCCAACGCCCCGATAAAAAATACACTTGTTTTTGAGATATTGTTGAACATAGTTGTAAAATTTAAAATTTTACAAAGGTAGAAAGTGCTGTCAGGTGGGGCAATACCTAAAAGTAGGTATTTTTAAGTGCAAAATCATTATTTTGCAATATCCCCAAAAGTGGGTATTGAATTCACTATATTATACTCATTTTACGGTATTGTAGAGGATTTAAACAGTGTTTAATTTTGCCCAAAATTTTAAAATTAAAACAACAATGAAAAAAACTGTAATAATTTACGGCTCTACAACGGGCAATGCTGCAATGGCGGCAGAAACTATCGCTGCAAAACTCGGCGGTGGCGACATCAAAGAGGTGGCTAAGGCCTCAAAAGACGACCTCGAAAACTACGAAAACCTTATTCTCGGCTCTTCTACATGGGGCGACGGCGAACTTCAAGACGATTGGTACAGTTTTCTACCCACTTTAAAATCGGCTAATCTCAACGGCAAAACCGTGGCTGTTTTTGGCGTAGGCGACCAATTTAGTTATTCATCTACATACGTTAACGCTATGGGCGAACTTTACGACGCTGCCAAAGCCGCCGGTGCAAAAATCATTGGAGCAACCTCTACCGATGGATATTCTTTCGACGAATCCACCGCTGTAAGAGACGGAAAATTCGTTGGTTTAGCACTCGATTACGACAATCAAGATTCCCTTTCGGTAGACCGCATTACCGCATGGGCTAATCAAATTTTACCTGAACTATAATTCATTCTCTTTTTCATTAAGGTTGCACAAATGAAAGTACTTGCTCATCATATCTACGAATACAAAAAAGGATTACGTCAATTAATATTGCACACATTACATTCTAAATACAGATTTGAAGCCGAGGCTCGTTTACGATTGGCGGGCATCGACTTTCTTACCCGTCAGGTTTCGCCCGAAAAAATCAACATATTTTTTGGGGCAAAAGAGTGTATCGAAGTAATGAAACACATTGGCGATAAGCCTTTTAACGAGTACACGCCCGAAGAGGATTTTATACTTGGGGTTCTCCTCGGATACGACAAAATTCAGGAGTGCAACCGTTATCTTCGCCTTTGCGAAAAACAAAATGTTTTGAAAAAGATAGCGTAAATTTCTATTCTTTTGCTTTTACTCCAAACAACTTAGCCCAACCTGCGGTGGAAAACTGGACATAATCGTTGGTGAATTTTTCGAGTTCTTCGTTGGAAAGGTCGTGCGAAACTATTTCACCTATTATAGATAGCATCCACGCGCAGTTGGCATGAAGAAAAAAGTTTGAAATCTCGGTATTGATTTCGGGATATTTCATTTTCATTTTACCAAAAAACCATAGAATATGCGCTGTGGTGCGGTCGGTGTAATTGTCGCGAAAATTATTCATCGATGACCCTTCCGAACGGAAAAGTATCAGGCGAATAATGTCGCGATATTTCTTTACCATTGCAATAAGTTCACGAGCCGTTTCGCGCTGAGATTCAGGATTTAACATGTGGTCAATATCGGTGTCGGCATTGTGATGTTCTATGGTCATGGTATTTGCCGCATTTACAAACGGTATGCAGACCTCGGTCATAAGTTCGTCTTTGTTTTTATAGTAAGTATAAATGGTGCTGACACTTATGCCGGCTTTTGAGGCAATGGTGCGCATCGACGCGTCGGAGAACCCTTTTTCTAAGAATTCCTTTTTGGCTTCGTCTAAAATAGACTTTCTTATGTTGTCTTTTAAGATCTGCATATCGTTTGTATTTTGGGCAAAAATAAACAATTATCGTTAAAAAATCAACTATTTATAGTCGCTTTCCCATCTTTTATGGTAATAATTTTGTTGGCGCCGGCCACGGTTCTAAGTCTGTGGGCAATCACAAGAACGGTTTTGCCTTTGATGAGTTTTGAAATCGATTGCTGTATAAGTGTCTCGTTTTCAACGTCGAGCGAGGCAGAGGCTTCGTCTAAAAGAATGATTGGAGCGTTTTTGAGAAATGCTCGGGCAATTGAAATCCTTTGACGTTCGCCGCCAGAAAGTTTTTTGCCGTTTTCGCCAATCACAGTGTTCCATTTGTCGGGCAACGACTCTATAAACTCGGTGCAATTGGCAAGTTCGGCAGCGGCTTTAACTTGCTCATCAGTAGCATTTTTGTCGCCAATGCGGATGTTTTCCATAACGGTATTGTTAAACAGAGTAACATCTTGAAAAACAATAGAATAAAGATTCAAAAGTGTCTCGGGTTCTACCTTTGAAATATCCTGACCGCCAACAGTTATTTTTCCCGAATCAATATCCCAAAACCTTGCAGCAAGTCGCGAAACAGTGGTTTTGCCGCTACCCGAAGGACCAATCAAAGCCGTAACTTCGCCCTGTTTTGCGGTGAACGATACACCGTCGAGAATCTTTTTGCCGTCTTGATAAGAGAACTTAACATCCTCAAACACAATGTCTCCGCCGTTTACTTTGAGACTTTCTGAGCCGGTTTGTTCCTTATGTTGCAGAATATCGTTGAGACGGTCGCTATTAACATCAAGTGCAATAATGGCGGCAAAATGTTCGAGCGAAATCAACAACGGATCATAAAGTCGCGATGCAATAATTAAGAAAAAGAAATAATTAAGAACGCTCAATTCGCCTGATTTTAAGAGCATTGCACCCACAAGCGCAGTGGTGGCAATACAATATTTCAAAATCATTTCGGCATTGGTAACAAAAATACCTGTGCCAAGTTCGCTCCAAAGTTTGCGTTTTTCTACTGCGGAAATTTTGTTTTTAACTTCCTCGTAGTAAGCGTCTTGCGCATTGTTTTGACGAAGGTCGCGAATGGTTTCTAAACATTCCTGAATTTTTTCGGTCATTTCTACTGTGGCAACGCTCTGTTTTTTGCCTAAACGTTGTTGAACTTTTCGCGAAAGAGCCACAATCAAAAGACACAACGGAAGTGCCCAAACAGCCGCCAAAGCCATTTTCCAATTTATGAAAAACAAACAGATTGACAGCACGCAAGTACTTGCTATTGAGCCGATAAACTGCGGGATAAAGTGCGACGAAGCCTGTTCGATACTTGCAGCATCGTCCATAATTGTAGAAGTAAGGTCGGCACTGTCTTTTTTGGCAAAAAACGAGAGCGGAAGTCTACGGAGTTTTTCTGCCAACGAAATACGCCTTACGCCGCTCTCTTTGTAAGTAGAAAAATAACATGTGTTGTACTGAATAACGGTGGTAATTGCCATTAACACTAACCAAATGCAAATACCTGAGATATAAAATGTTGTATTGTTTGCAAGTGTTCCGTCGAGCATATCTTGCACCAAAAAATATAGCAAAACAACAGGTGAAAACAACACCAAATTGTAAAACACATTTGCCACTGATGCAATTACCATCGACCTTGCGCCCTCATTTGACAGGGCATATTTTTGTCTTAAATTAATCATAATAATTTCAAATTATGAATTACTAATTATGCATTATGCATTAATTCTCAATTGTCCATTCAACAGATTTTTGATAATTGTTAAACATCTTAGAATAAAGACCGTTTTGCGATAATAGTTGCTGATGTTTACCGTTTTCTATGATTTTGCCATCTTGGAGAACATAAATTTGATCGCAATCAACCACAGTAGAAAGTCGGTGAGCAATTTTTATAACTGTCTTACCCTTAGATATTTCGCTAAAAGCCTGCAAAACTTTTTCCTCGTTTTCGGGGTCGGCAAAAGCGGTAGCCTCGTCGAGTACAAGAATTGGAGTGTTGCGTAGCATAACTCGCGCAATAGCAATACGTTGCTGTTCGCCGCCGCTGAGATAAGTACCTTTGCTGCCAATTATAGTATTGATACCGTCGGGCAATTTGGCAATAATATCGGCACATTGAGCACGTTCAAGAGCCTCCATTACTTCGGCCTCGGTAGCATCTGGTTTTGCCATACGAACGTTTTCTAAAATGCTTGTTTTCAATAATTTGCTATCTTGAAAAACAAATGAAACAATTTCGGAAAGTTTGGCTTGCGGAATATCGCGAACGTCAACGCCGCCAATGAGAATTTTACCTTCGGAAACGTCCCAAAACCTTGATACAAGACTTGCAGAAGTGGTTTTTCCTCCACCCGAAGGTCCTACAAATGCCACTTGTTCGCCAGCATCAATTTTCATAGAAATTCCATCAACAGCATTTTTCAAAGAATCTTTGTAATGGAATTTAACATTTTGAAATTCTACCGAATTATCAATTGGCAATTTAGGATTGGTAGTTTCCTTATTTTCAGGAACATCTAATACCGAATCAATTCTTGAAAAAGCCGTACTAACCACCATATCAGCCTCCGACGAATACATTACTTTGTGAAGCGTTACTCCGATAATTGGAGTAAAAAGAATATAAAACATCAGATTTGTAAATAGTTGATGATCAGTCACCGACGCATTATGATAAAGCGCAATTGCAATCAAAATAGCAAACGCCGAATTAATTACAATGGTAAAAGATGTCATCGAAACTCGGAAACTTTGTGTATAACTGATAGTAAATTTGGCATAATCGTCGATTGCCTGTTTGAGGCGTTTAAACGAAAATACCGACTGTCCAAAAGTTTTTACAACAGGCATACCGCGCACATACTCAACGGCTTCCTTAGTCATATTTTCGAGTGCAAGGTTGTAGGCTTCCATATCTTTTTTGAGTTTCGGACCCACCATAAACGCACCCATAATTATGAATCCAATCACAACAGTAGCAAGGCACAAAAGACCGATTTTCCAATCGAAATACATCAGTAACACAATCATTGCCAAGGGAGTAGCAATTGCCACAGTGCGGTCGGGTAAAATGTGTTCGAGATAGGTGTCCATCGATGCCGTAGAATCGGTAATAATTTTGCGAATTTTGCCGCTACCCTCGCTCTCAATGTGTCCCAAGGGCAGACGAAAGATTTTTGCCATACAATGTTTGCGAATGTTTGCCACCGTGCGAAATCCTCCCACGTGCGAACATCCCAACGCCAAAAAATAGATAAACATTGCTGTAAGTGCATATTTAACGGCTGTAATACCGTAATCTTCAATGTTTTGCGCCTGCGAATAATCGGGCATAACTGCAAGCACTTCGTCAACAATTTTCCAAATATATACAAACGGCACAAGCGCAAGGCACGCACTCAACGCCGCCAGAACAATGGAGCCAATGGTAAAATATTTAAAACCACCGGCATAACCCATTAATTTTAGGAGATTTGGTTTGTTTTTCATTACTCTTTTCTTAATTTAATTGATTCTTTTGCCATTAAAATAGCAACAACAGCCATCATAGGCATAATTGTAATTTGTGCGGCATTAAATTCTTCAATAAGTTCTGACATGTGAAAAACTGTAAATAATGCCATAATTAAAGCCAAAACCATATTGATTGTTTTGGCAGTTTTTCCGCCGTAAACTATTAATAATATGCCAATTACAGGTATCAAATAAGATACTATCATCATAAAAGCAATCATACCTATTGACGCCGGTGGTTGCATAGCGGCAATACTTTCGCCCCAAAATGCGGGCATCGCGTCGGTAAGTGTGTGAGCAAGGAATCCGGCTATTGTCAGAATCCAAAAAATAATGATTTTGTGTTTTCTTTCCATTTTTATAATGATTTATTTGTTAAAAACTCAATTTTATTTTGGCAAAAATCTCTGAATTTTTGTCGTACATTTTAAACATTCCTTTGTCGGCGTTGAAATAGTCAAAACCGAGGGCAACGTGGAGCATATCGTTTACGGCATAATCAAAAGTGGTTCGGTCGTAAACTCCGCCGTTGGCAACATCGATGTAGGCAAAGGTGTTTACATTTAAAGTGCTGCGGAATAAATCTTTTGAAATTCTAACAGTTGCAGTACCTGAATTGCAGTAAGAGTTTAAGCCTTTGCAATAGTTGCAGATATACTTGTGGGCATATTGCAGACTGATATTCCAATCGCCGCCGGGATAAATGTCCACACCGAGAAGTGCATTGGCCGTGTTTTTACTCACAATTGGCTGATTAACATCAGGTTGCTGTGCCTCGTTGAAATATTCGGCAAACTCAGCACGAAAAACAAATTTGCCAAGGGGAACGCTCACATCCATACCGGTCATAGTCATACGATGGTAATTATCGTAGCACAGAATCATCTGTTTTTCAGGAAGATAATTGAGCGAAAACACAGGCATTTTGTTAAATGTGCGAAGTGCGTACAACGAAAAATCCACTCCGCTGAGAAACCACGACAACCGTCCGCCAAACTCCATATTTTCTATTTTGAAATCGGGTTTAGAGCCCATCACAATAGAGTCGTTGTCGGAAAGCGACACCGCCCACGGATTTTTTTTGTCGGTAGGCAATTCAAAGGTTTCAATCAACGGAACTGCCAATGCCTCAGCCGCAAACGTGTTTTTGGTAAACTTCAAACGCAGCGCATTTTCAGGAATACGAATATCGTCGTAATCTTGCGCAAGAAATTCGCTGTAATCCATCGGCGACACTAAGTCGGTGATTCTGAGCGCATCAGCCACGCCCCAAGTAATAATCTGACGACCTGCGCGAAGTTCCCACGACCCAAAAGTTTGCGATATATATAACTCGCGGATTTTAAACCCGGAGTAATCCGTAATCAGCGAGTTATATACCGCATTGGCAGAGAAAAATAGTTCCGAATGGTTTTTGTTGACAGAAATCTCGCCCCTAAGTCTTGTGCGCGACGACATCCAATCGTTTGGTTCATCGACTCTTACAGCATGATAACTATCGGCAAAACCTTTGATTTTTACCTTAAAATCCCCGCCGTCGTCTTGGGCAAAAAGAGCGGCGGGTGTTAGTATTAGTATTAGGAGATATAGAAAAACAGTTTTCATTTTAAAGTCCTTTTTCCAACTTGGCAACGTTAAACATCTCAGAATCAATCTTTAAATCGTATTTCATATCTGAAAATGTAATCACAGTTTTGTGTTTGGTTTGAACGTTTTCCATCACCATTTTACCACGAGTCCAAAAACCTTGAACTTGCTTTATGTCACTGATATTCAGCACACGGTGCAATGCTCCAAGTTTATCGTAATACTCCACTTTTACACCCATAAAACAATCTTTGCGAATCCAAGAAATTCTCTTAGAATATATCTCGCGTTTGTCCTTTGGAACTGATTCAACCACATAACAATCAAAACCGTTGCATTTTTCTTCGCGGAGAAGTTTGTGATCGTCTTCGTCGATATTGCGGTCGCCCATATCGTCGTAAGTGAAATCTGTTCCCATAAAATAATCTGTTTTAGAGGAACTTCCGCTTATTCGGCGAGTCTTTTTGAGAGCGGGCATATAGAGCCATTTGTCATCGTCTTTGCCAATCTCGTCGTAGTTCCAAGTGAGGAAACCAGTGCCTTTCACGTCGCCGGGATAGGTGAAAAACATCATTGTTTTGGTGTCCTCGCCAATATCCATAGCCCACGATTCCACCTTACGTTCACGTTTTGAACCGTTAGCCTTTTCCAATACCAAATCCATCTTGGCATAACGTGTGTTTCCATCGGGATTATCCTTTACTTTTTTAACAATATCTCTGCCCGAAAGTGTCTGGGCATCAACCGAATATGCAGCCAATAAAACTGCGGCTAATAAAAATAATTTTTTCATAATGTTTTATTTTAATTGTTTCTACTTACAAATATTTATTACTAATTATGAATTCTCCTCTTTTCCAAAAATATTGAACATTTTCATAAGTGCAGGAGTAATGAAAATATCTGCCAAAAGTGCTGATGATAAGCCCGCTACCGCTAATGTTCCGAAGTGTGCAAACTGAATTGCGTCGGAAATTGAGAAGCCGAGGAATGTGGCGCAGATGATAATTGTGGTCATCACAATTGCCAATCCTGCAACGCGGAATGTGGCTCTTACAGCATGACGGTAGTTTTTCTGCCTATGAAATTCGAGGTGAGCGTGATTTACAAAATGTATTGTGTCGTCAACAGCCAAACCAAGTATCATCGGGATAATGCAGGCGGTCATCATATCAAGCGGATAACCGAGCCAACCCATTAATCCACCGACAAATACGGCGGGCGCAAGGTTAGGAATCATACCGATAAGTCCGAGTTTTATGTTGCCAAAAACTATCATCAACAAAACTCCAATAATAAATGCCGAAAGTACCAACGACCACATCTGACCCTTTGTCAAATACTGTTGCATAACGGTAAACTGCGGCAGATTGCCCACAACCGAAACCTCAGCATCGGGAAACATCTCTTTGGCGCGAGTTTGCAAACGGTTCATCTCTATGTCAATTTCATTGGAGTTATAGTTGCTTATTTCGATTTGAAGGCGCAAACGACGATATTCATAATCCATCCAATATTCTGATTCTGAACCACCTGCATTTTCGTAAAGAAGCAAGAGTTGTGCAACAGCCTCGTTGTTGTCGGGAACATGATAAAATGCTGTGTCTCCGCTGTTTAACGTGCAGTTCATATCCTTAATAATGTCCAAAACCGATGAATGACGTTTTGTGAGCGCGTAATTATCTACCTCGTTTTCAAGGGTTTCAAGTTTAATAAGGTTTTCAGGCTTTTTGGCATCACCTTCTTCGGGCAAAATCACCATCAAATCGTATGAATACATAGAACCAAGTTCGGTATCGCAAAGTTCGAGAAAATTACGCACATAATCCACTTTGCGACCCATTGAACGTTCCACATCAAATGCCGGTTCGATCCAATAAACACCTATGGCACAGAATATTGTAACCACCGATGCAATTACGATAATCTTTTTTGAATGGTTGAGCACAAATTCGCCGATATTATCAAACAAACGTGCCGATTTGCCCTCAAACGATGTGTCAAATTCTTTATCCTTTAATGTGCGTTTGCCGAGCGAAAGTGTAATAGGCGTAAGCACAAGAATCGAAAGCAAAACCGAAATAATTGCAAGTGCCGAATTGATACCCATTGCCTTCATCGGAACAATGTTCATAGCGAGGAATGTCATCATGGTAGCGAGGGTTGTAAAGCCCGAAAATATTATAGGCCAAGCGGTTTCGGCAATTGCGTCAACAGCGGCTTGTTTACGGTTGTGAGTTTTGAGCAACTGCGCCCTAAAAAAACTGTAAAGGTGTATGTTGTAGGCAATTGCAATGGCAAAAGCCATCATCACAGTTATCATTGTGGTACTCATATCAAGGTAAAGCCCAAGCCAACCGATAATGCCCATCGCAATTATAATGGCACAAATCGAAGTCGCAATAGGAATCACAACGCCTCTGAGTGAGCGAGTTACAATAGTCATCACAATCAACGCCACAATTATTGCAATCATCATCAATCGCGACATCTCCGTTTTGATATATTGCGCCTTGGCGTAATTCATATAAGGCATACCCGCAATGTTGGGGTTGAGCGATGCGTATTTATCTTTGTAACAAATATTTATAGCCTCTCTACCTGTTTGATTTTCGGGTGCTTCCATTCCCTCGGCACGCCACAAACTGTCGGAAGGATAAGGGCGCAATTTCACCAAAATCCACGACATTGTGCCATCGGTGCTAACGAGTTTTTTCGAAACATATTCTTTGCTGTAAGCCTTGGCGCGGATGGCGTCGAGACCCGCTTGATCGTCGGGAATCTCCTCAGGCACAATCTGTTGAAGTTCCATTCCGTCTTCGGTTCCCACCATAAATTCAAGGTCGGTGAGCGAAGTTATTTTTTCGGAATACGACAGGCTGTCCATAAGTTCGTTGCTGAGTTCGCGAATCAAAGTGAGGTTCTTTTTAGTAAAAAGTCCCTCGCTATTTTTCACAAGCACAGCCACATAATAGTCGTTGCCAAAAATGCTCTTAAACTCGTCGGTTTTTAGAAGCATAGGGTCGTCCTTAACAAAATAAGTATCGAACGATGTTTCGTAGTAGATACGTTTTAATCCCGCTATCGAGAAAATCAATAGAGCAATAAAAAAAACAAACACCATTAAACGGTGATTTACAACAAATTGTCCGAATTGCCGGAACTTTGAGTTTATCTTTTCGATGTTCATATTACTTTTTATTTTTATGTTAGTTACTACTCAGTTTAATGAATTTTCTATTTAATATCGAACACTGTTCAGTAAGTTTTCTTAAAAAGGACGTGCGCTTCAACACGTCCTGAAATAACCACTATCACTAAAAGTGTTTTGCTTTAAAAAATCCGCTGCAAAGGTATGGGGAAAGAGAGATTGGTGCAATACCTAAAAATGGGGAAATGAATCAACAACAAAATCCCCACAAATAACTACCTATATTGCAACTCAATTGCAAAACAAACTCCTTAATTTTGTTGCCTAAAATTTATAAAGATGAACACTACACCAATTATTATAGGCACAAATTCTTGGGGAGGTAGATTATATGCAAAACTTCTGCGCGGAGGCTCGGTAAGCATCGAAACCATCAAAGAAACGGCTGAATCTGCAATCAAAAACGGATTTGAAATTTTTGACACCGCTCGAAATTATGGTTTCGGCAAATCGCAAAAAATTATGGGGCAATTGGCAATGCCTGAAATGAAAATATCGGCGAAATTTACCCCTTATTCCAAAAAATACAAGCAAGGACAGGTGCGAAAATCGCTCGAAAAAGATTTGAAAGATTTTAATCGTCAATACGTTGATATATACTGGCTTCACTTGCCGGTGTGTATCGAAGAAAACCTTGCAGAGATGATTACCCTTTACCGCGAAGGCAAAATACACGCAATAGGTATCTCAAATTTTAATCTCAACGAGGCCCAAAAAGCAAAGGAAATTTTAGACCGCGAGCAAATTCCGCTCTTTGGCGTTCAAAATCATTACAGCCTCATTGAACGCGAATGGGAGAAAAACGGTCTTGTGGATTGGTGTAAACAAAACAATGTTCAGTTTTGGGCATGGGCGGTATTAGAAGAAGGTGCTCTCACTGGAAAAACTCCAAGCGGAGTAATGGGTTTAATGTACCGCAGACGTACCAAAAAGTTGAAGCCATTGATAGAATTAATGAATATTATAGGCAAAAAATACAACATCTCAACGGCTCAAACCGCTGTGGTATATTGTCTTACAAAGGGTATTGTACCTTTATGCGGATGTCGCAAACCTTATCAAATAGATCAACTTACACAAAACGTGTCAATACGTTTTACGCCCGAAGAAATCACTGCGCTTGAAACCGCAGCCGACAAATGCGGCATAACTATTATGAAAGCCGATATGTTTAGATTTATGTCGAAATAAAAATCCCTCAAAATAGGTATTGCTCAGATTTTTATCCTTATTATTATTTTGAGGCAGAAAAATTTGCACCGTGTTGCGAAAAGAAAAACGACCCCGAAGCCGTAGCCGAAACCACTGATTGTGAGGGCAAATCTAAATGCGAAAATATAAAATCTCAACCATTTACCACCACCGAATAATCATCCAACGCAATCAAACCGTCTTTGTAAAGTCTTGTAAGATGGCGGGTTAGATTGTAATCCGATAGAAAAAATTTTTTGATAACGTCGGTGTAAAAATCGAATTTTGGGAGTGATTGGGCGGCACGGATATAGTTGGAATTTTTGGTGGCAAGTGATAGAGCACGATTCAATTCATCGGCGTATAAATCGTTGTGTGCCAACATATACATCATTAAAATATAATGCGATAAGGCATCAGAGGCAACTATCAAAACCGAATCGCTACTGATTTCAAAACTGCCCGTTTTTACGCCATCAGGCTTGATTTTATCTAAGAAATTAATCAAATATGGCGGATTATTAAATTCTACCAAGCCCGAAATTGAATATTCCAAAACGTCGGTTTTTTTGTTATAATGAAACACCACGCTGTCGCCGTAGGTAAGCCATTTGTATTGAGTATCAGATACTTTCCAAACAGCCGACAATGTTGCAAACGAACCTTCATCATAAAACTTTTGTAAGGTCAATCCGCCTTGTTGCTTGGCTGCGGTTTCACATTCGTCGTAAAAAGGTTGCCAAATGCCATCAATCCAATTGTCCAAATCATCTGCCGAGGTTAGCGGCGATTTAGGGAGTTTGTCTAATAGATAACGCGACCATTTATCGGCATAAAGACCGCCGCCGCCCGCACCGTCCGACACCGCCAAAACTTCGTCGGTTAACAATGCAGCATCCTCATTTACAGAGTTTTCGCCTATTTTGCCAAGTGTAAATATTTTTTTCATTGGTTTTGACTTATATTTGTGGGCGTTCCAATGTCCATAATCTTTATCAAAGTGGCTCCGTCAGTGTTGACAGCCATTGCCGAATGACGCTTGTCGGGACTGCCTGAGCGCATTTTGGCTATTTCGGAATTGTAGCGCAATGGCAACAGGCTCGACATTTCAAACAACGTTTCGGCGTAGGCGTTGCCATTGAGTTCGCTCTTTTCGGTGGGGAACGAAAGACTGATGCCTTGATCTGCCGAAATATGAATATTAAACAAAATCACGTTGCCATCGTTGGTAAACATCGACTTTAACTCGTTGGCTTGTTGAAGGATAGATTCTTTGGTGGCGTGGTTAAACTGTCCGTCGGTGATGTTGATGATAGTGGGCGGATAACAATCTTGCTCGTGGTGACGCTCCATCCATTGGTCCAAAAGGCGGCGGGCATAGTCAAACGCCTCGTGCAAGTGCGTCCATTTGCCATCGCTACGCGGCTCTATCCATTGCACCTTCTCCACCTCGCGCATTACAACGCCTGAGCGGGTACGCTTGGGTTCTTGAACGATGATTTTTTTGAATGGATTGTCTTTCAATTCTTGCGGCGACACAAAATCACGACCCTTCAACTCTCCGCCCCAAATGCTGTAAGCCTCTTCGCCATAGCCAATTACAGCAATGTCGTAATAATGGCGAACCTCGCTTATTTTGATACAACGTAACACAAGATTGTTAATTTGACTATTAACAATAAGTGCAACAGCCTCTGCCATAGACATTTCCTCGCCAAAAAGCGACGTCATTTTTTTCATACTTACCGATTGGTCAACAAGGAAAATAAACGCCGTGGGCGTGTTGCGGGTGATTTGGGCGGTGTACGGATTTTTGATTTGCAGTTTTTGTGGTTGCGACGGTATCGAAATTCCAAAATTGCCGATATTTTTGATTGCCGACAGCGGAATATGATTTTTAACAAGTATTTCTGCCTGATAATAAGGCTGTTCGTCGGGCGAAAGGTCAAAATACTTGTCGGTAAGGGCGGTGTCGAAATGTATCTTTTTGAAATCCGACAGAGAGCCGCCGATGTTTGCGCCATTTTTCACAGCGTTACGATCGGCAAATTTGGTATCGCGCCAACAAATCACTTCGGGGTCGATTTCGAGGATAACGGGGTTTGAAATCCTGCCGTCGTTCATCGCCACGTACATCATAGGATGTTTTTGGGTGAAACTAACGCGGACATAGTTTTGCAGATTGTCACGCGAATCCAAACTGCGCGAAACATCGCTACCGCCCGGCTTGGGAATGTCGATACCTTTCGCCTGACAATCTGCCCACGAATAAAGTCCGCCGTGCTTGATGATAGATTCAAGATTGTCGAAATCGGTAAAATGATACAACTTATTGATATTGTGACTGTTGACAACGTTCTGAAATTCGGTGCAATTCTCTTTCTTTTCCATAATGTTTAGAATAAAGTTGGTTGATAAGGTTGGGTTAGACTATCCACGTAACGCTTTATCAATGAGGCGTGAGAAAGCGGCTTTGATGCGTTTTCGATGTCGTCGTTGGTGTCGTAATCGAGAAGGATGATGGTTTTGGTTTTGCTTGCCTCTGCCATACGGCGAACAATATCTTGAACCTTGTTTTCCAAAACCCACTGATATGTAGGGATATAAATCTGTTTTCGCGCCTCGATATAACCCAAAAGTTCGGTGCTGAAAACGCCTTTTTGATGTCCGAGCGGCTTGCCAAATTTTCTGACAGTTCGTTTGATATTCCGCATTGAGTCGTTTTTGAAAAGTTCGGTATCGATGCCGCAGTTTTCAAAAACTTTCAGCCCCTGCCAAACCGCCTCCACGCACGTAGCGGTGTACCCCTCGCTAAACGGCACCGGAATACCGCCGTGAGGATAAAACGGACTGAGTTTCTTCAAGTCGTCCGCAGCGTGGCTCGTAACATCCGCAAGAATGGCGTGAGGGTACTTGCGGAGAAGGGTGGCAGGCTTGGTGCGTATGCTATCAATGTAGATTGACATTTTTTTTGCAAAAATATAAAATATATTTAAAAACTTCAAATTGAATGAAAATATCTTTGCTGTAAAAACAGTTAATGACAATCATATCGCACTGTATTAAGTGCTTCTTCTAAGAATTCCGATAGATTATTTGGGTATCGGCACATAAAATCATCAAATGATTTGTAAGAATCTATTGCCAAATCTGAATTGAATATCGGTAAATTTACAAATTCATAGTATTGTTCAAAATAGAACTCAAAGCCATTTTTTTTAAAAAGATGATGGTACTTAATCAACGTAATAAATGACATTACTATAAGAGGCTTATCTATTATTGAATTGTACTTATCACCTAAATCAGTTCTATACCATCTATTTGCAATAGAATTAAAACCATATAATACGTATTTGTAATCGGTCAAAACTAATACCGGATAAATAGGAGTATTAGGTTTCGTTTCATAATATTTGAACGCAGAGTTTCGAATACTCGAAATGTGGTATGTAAGTTGGGATATACCAATACGTTTACCTTCTATTTTGCCGCCATCAGTTTTATCAATTCTGTTTCCATTAGCATCATAAGCCCAACGTTTACGATAAAGTTTGTTACTATAAATATCAAGAATTGTATTAAAATTGTGGCTCTCTATCTCAGCCCCACCAATTCTTATATCCTTACATTCAAAAAGAATATAGCAATTACTGTTAGCCAAGAAATAGTCAGGAGGACCTAATTCAATCTGTTTATTAGCATAAGTACATTTCATCAACTTTTCAGATAACATTACGTATCTCGAATTTGATGCAGATTTTATCATCAAACTATCAAACAAATATTTTTCTGCAAATTTATCAGTAAAAATATTTGGAATCTGTTTTATTATTTTATCAGGCAGTGTCAAATCTTTAAAATCAAAATATAAATAATTATATAGACAATCTATCATAAAACTCCAATAAAAAATACAATATGATCCATTGGGCATTTTAATAATCGGATGAGAACGAAAAAATTTGTAGTCAACATTATTCGCCCTATCAAATTGATTATTTGATGTTGAAGGAATTGTTTTTTCAAATTGTAAAGACAGTGAAGCCAATATATCTCCATTTATCAAATGATTTTTATCTTGTTGAAGGTCAATAAACCCTGATTTATAGTTACTTATGGCAACAATACCGAAAATTGTACGTATATAGTCTTGCCAACAATTTGCCCTACGCTTTGTCAAAAATTGTTGCAACAAATCAACATACTCCTTTTCTGATTGTAAAAACTTAAAAAATTCTATGCCGAAGTACATCTGCATTATTGACCTATCTTGTTTTTCATATTCATTTGAGAATCGCATATTTGCATTTATGGCAGAATGTAAAAAAATTATTGTATCAAGATTACTATCTTGTCTCTTCATTTTGTACTTCACTGTCTCTTGGTTAATAAGCAAAACTGATTTGAAAATGTTCATTTCCGCATCTTCCTTGGTTATTAATGCCTTAATGTCTGAATTATATGGTTTAGAAAATTCATATTTTAAAAGTTGAAGTGGAACTTCACTTGTTGTCCAAATATATCGATAGTATTGTTTTCTTTTTGTTAATAAATGTTGCAATTTATTCTCTACAATCGTTCTGTTTTTCAGATTGTTTGAAGAAAAAAAAGTGTTCAAATCTGCGATAGTTGCATCACAGTAAAGATTATTCAATACACAAACGATTTTAATTATCTGTTCTCTTGAAAAGCCATTCAAGAGACTATCTAATGATGGCCTTTGCTTACTTCCGAATAAGGCATTGTAATCTATTACTTGCGTAATGTGCATAGAATCATTGATAGGGTAAATTTCAAGAACTCTTTTTGGAGATGGAATCTTCAATTTTCGAATCCCACTTTTAAACCGTTTCTGTGCTTTACGGTTAATAAATAGTTGGTGCCGTTTATGTCTTCGTTGTTTTCCTTTATTCATGTACTTTAAATCAAAATGGTAAAATATCATCATTTTCTACAATATAGCAATGCTCGTATGTTGGCAACATTTCTTTGAATCTTGATAACTCACCACTTGGCACAATTATGGATTTTAGATGTTCGTTCCAATTGAATGCATCGTCACCAATGCTTATAATCGAACTTGGCAACTGTATCTGTTCAAAACGTGCATTCCAAAAGGCTTTGTCGCCAATAATTTGGATACCGATAGGCACTTTAAAGATTTTGTCTCGTCCCCAATACGAAATAATCTTATTCCCCTCATACAATGCATTATCACATACCGTTAGTAACTTAGAAAGCGAAACGACATTAAAAATATAAGGACAGCCTTCAATATTTAAATCATGGTATCCTGCCTCTACAAATGGATTAGACCTTACTTCTTTCACAGTCGATGCAATGATTATCTTTTTGATTTCACAGGCATAGAAAGCAAAATTTCTGATAACCTCAACACCTTCTGGTATTATAAATGAATCAATGGGGTTTCTTACAAAACACTGAATCAACTCTTTCTTTTCTTTTGTGTAAAGAGTTTGATTCTCTACGACATAATGTGGAGAACGGCAAATAACTTCTGCCATTTGACATCCAAAAGGATTGTCACCAATGGAAATGACAGATTCGGGGATTGTCAATTTATTAAAGTAACTGCAATCAATTTCCCATCCCAAATCACAGCAAGCACCTTCTGCAATATTTTTAGTTCCTTCTCTTATTTCGTATTCATATACATCCCAAGTAATACCTTCAAAAGTTTCACCATCTTCACTATATATTGCTTTTGAACACCATATTTCATCGTGTTTTACAAGTTCTTTTTTCGCGGCTTCAATTCCGTGGTCTGCTGCTGAACCGAATAGGTTAATTGCTTTCTGTATGTTCACATTTACGCCTTTACCAAACCAATAACAATTACCAAGATGATATTGCGCATCTGCATCTCCTTGCTCCGCGGCTTTTGTGTACCATTCAACGGCTTTTTGATAGTCTTGTTCAACTCCTTCTCCATTATCATAACAACTACCTAAATTAATTTGCGCTGTGGCAGCACCTTGTTCCGCCGCCTTTGTATACCATTCAACGGCTTTTTTGTAATCTTTTTCTACGCCCTGACCATTTGCATAGCACACGCCTAAATTATTTAGTGCACCTGCATTACCTTGTTCCGCTGCTTTTGTGTACCATTCAACGGCTTTTTGATAGTCTTGTTCAACTCCTTCTCCATTATTATAACAACTACCTAAATTATATTGAGCATCAACATATCCTTGTTCTGCTGCTTTTGTGTACCATTCCACGGCTTTTTGAAAATCTTGGTCAACACCTTCCCCATTATCATAACTACAACCTAAACAGTATTGTGCACGTGCGTTGCCTTTATTTGCAAAAAAACTGATGATGAGAAATCCTCTATCCTCATCTTTTTGACAGCCTATACCATCTAATAAACAGATTGCCAATGAAATACTTGCGTCAATATGGTTGAATGACGCAAGTTTTTCAAATATTAAATATGCTTTTTTTAAGTCAATCTCCATTCCATTCTCTTGGTTGCTTAAAAATCTTGCATATTGATACTCCAACTCATTCAAATCCACATTCTCCACCGTACTCAAAAACAAACTTTTTACTTCTCCTTCAAGTTTTCTCTCCGCCAAAACTACCACAAACACAGCATACAACCTTGCAAAATCACTATCCCCAATCAATTCTTGAAGTTTTTGATTTACTGCGCTTTGTGCAAGATTTGTAAAATCTTGGGTATGGAGTAATACGCAATCTTTGGCGTTGCAATCTTCTAAAATGTTAGGATTCAAGGCAATAGCCTTAATGGTAAGCAAAAGCGTTACAATGGCAAAATCGTCGATATGTTCGTCGAAATCGTCTTCGGTGCGTTGCGGATGGCGGAAATCGGGCGAGCCTAGTTCACGGGCTTTTTGACCGCGCATTTTAGGCACGTACATTCCGTCGTAATCTACGATTACCAACGTGCCGTCATCTTTTACAATAATGTTGTCGGGTTTAAGGTCTCCGTGTGCAAAAGGCTGTTTCAAAAGCCAATCGGCAAACATACAGAACCTGCCCGCAAGCAAATTCAGACACGCTGGTTCGTTGATATGATTTTTGATATACTTATCCAAAGTTTCTCCCTCCACCCAATCCATCAGAAGTACGGGAAATTCGTTTTCGTCGGTATTGATATCTACAAAAAGTTCTTTTTCAAGGTATTGGATATTAGTAATATACGGCGAAGAAACGTCTTGAAGTTCGTCGGCAATGAGCCTGTAACTTTCGTCTCTGCCCTCTTGGTCGCGGGTGAAGCATTTGAGGGCGTAAAACTTGCCGTCGTTTTGGTCAACCATCTTGAAGACCACCGCAAAATTTCCGCTACTCATCACGGGGTTGCCGTCCGCTCCCAAAACCGGTCGGAGCGTAGTCATCGTGGCGAAATAATCTTCGGGAGATTGCTCCGCCAACTTGATTGCCTCAGTATATTGTCCAACAGAAGGATATATCATAGTTTGGTGATTGATTACACTCGCAAATATACAAAAAATAATGTAGATATGGAATTTTTTTTCGTTTTTAATATTTCACCCTCCGATTTCATACACTTTTTTACAATTTCATCCTCCGATTTCTTACGTTTTTTCTTGTTTTTATCCTCCGATATTGTTATATTTGCAACGTGAATCAAAACGTAACACATTATGATAGAACGCACTGCAATACAAGAGTTGGAAAAATGGAAAAACAGCGAGTACCGCAAGCCGCTTATCCTTCGTGGAGCAAGGCAAGTGGGCAAGACTACTATTGTCAACAGTTTTGGTAAATTGTATGACAACTACCTGTATTTCAACCTTGAAAAAACTTCTCATAAAGAGACATTGGAACAGGAGATGCCTCTTGACGACAAAATCAACTTGATGTTTGCCGCCGTTGGCAAAGTTCGTAAAAATGGCAAAACGCTAATATTTATCGACGAGATTCAAAACTCGCCCAAAACTATCGCGCTATTGCGATATTTTTACGAGGAACATCCTGATTTGCATATAATTGCGGCAGGTTCATTGTTAGAAAACATCGTTGACGTTAATGCTTCGTTTCCTGTGGGAAGGGTGCAGTATATGGCTTTACGACCGTGTTCGTTCCGCGAATTTGCCGTGGCTATGGGCAAACAAAACTTTTTGCAATTACTTGATAATCCGTTGTATAGCGTACCAATGCACAGCGAATTGATTTCACTTTTCAATCAATACACGATTGTCGGCGGAATGCCCGAAGTAGTGCAGCGATACAGCCAACAGCGCGACCTTCTCTCTATGGACGACATTTACGACACCCTTTTGCAGGCATACCGAGAAGACACAGAAAAGTACGTCCACCAAAATAAAATACTCGAAACAGTCCGTTTTATTTTGGAAGCCGGATGGCGGGCGGCGGGCGAAACCATAACACTCGGCAATTTTATGGATTCGGGCTACAAAAGCGGCGAAGTAAGCCAGGCGTTCAAACTTTTGGAAAAGGCTATGCTCCTCGAACTCGCTTACCCGACAGAATCGGTGCAAGTGCCTATAATGCCTCAAATTAACCGTACACCAAAACTTCTTTGGCTGGACACCGGACTTGTAAACTACGCCGCCGGTGTAAGAAGCGAAATCATAAGCGCAAAAAACATCCTCGACGTTTGGCGCGGACGTATTGGCGAACAGATTGTGGCACAGGAACTTCTGACACTTAACAACAAAGTAGGTCAACGCCGCAATTTTTGGGCTCGCAACAAAGCGCAATCGCCCGCCGAAGTTGATTTTATCTATCAAATTGATTCGCAGATAATACCAATTGAAGTCAAAATGGGACATAATTCGTCGCTAAAATCGTTGCACTCGTTTATGTCGCAGTCGCCCAACAATTTGGCTATTCGAGTTTGGCCTGGTGCGTTCTCTGTTGACGATGTTAAAAACTCGCTCAATGGCAATACTTTCAGGCTTATAAACCTACCGTTCTACCTTGTTGGAGGATTGGTGGATGTGGTGAGGAAGTATTTGTAAAAAGTTCGGTATCGATGCCGCAGTTTTCAAAAACTTTCAACCCCTGCCAAACCGCCTCCACGCACATAGCGGTAACGCCCTCGCTAAACGGCACAGGAATACCGCCGTGAGGATAAAACGGACTGAGTTTTTTCAAATCGTCCGCAGCGTGGCTCGTAACATCCGCAAGAATGGCGTGGGGGTACTTGCGGAGGAGGGTTTCAGGCTTGGTACGTTTGGAGGCGATTAAGAGCATAATAAACGTCGTTTTATGTGTTATTTAATGGATTCAAAACTTTTATATTCTAATTGACACATACCTGTGTTATAACAATACTTTATTTCTGCAACTTGTTCACCGTGTCCTTCTCTGTCTTCAAATTGGCATATTGTCACGCCTTTTTTAGAATATGTAATAAACGCACCAATAAGAGTTCCAAAAACGCAGTTATCCGATGTTGGACGATTTTTTGAAACTAATTTTGCTAATCGAAATTTATCTTTATCCACGTCTATGTTATTTCTTCCTCGTTTTTTCATCTCCACAGCCAACAGATTCGGTAATCTACTGTTTCTGCCATGGATTAACAAATCTGAAACCATAACTTGTGGGAGTTCCTCTGCGTTTTCATGACATTTTCGTTTGCCATTATCCATACGATCGTATTCTACGTCCGCATAGTAATTATAAAAGTCATTGCAATTATTACTTCTATCATAATCACGCATTATATTTTCCATATGATGAGCCAACCGCGCACAGATATTGCGTTCTGAAACATCGTATAGGATGTTTATATAATCCATCTCATACAACTTGTATAATGATGGAATCAAAATTTTATCTATAATAATATTACTATCCATATTAAATCATATTTGTTTAATATTATTTAAGTAACGAGAGCCATTTTTTTTACTTGATAAATATATTGATGTCAACTCGAAATGTTCTCTTTGGTAACAGGAAGAACAAGACGCAAACCATATTCAGAAGAATGTTCATCAGGATAATCACCGTTTCGACTGTAAATGCTTGGTACATTTATTCCATTAGGATGCCACTTATTCCAACTACCACCACGCAACACACGGCATTTGTGTTTTTCTAAACCACAAGCACGATTTTCTTCATCATATGATGATTTATCTGTAATCATCCAATCTTGACACCATTCATCAACATTACCACTCATATCATAAATACCAAGTTCATTTGGTTGTTTAAGGGCAACAGGATGCAAGAGGTCAAACCATGCAACATCGTCAGAATTATTGCTGCCAGAATACTTAAAACCATGGCTTTCATTGCCACCACGTGCCGCAAATTCCCACTGATTCTCAGAAGGTAGTGTGAAAGATAAGCCCGTCTTAGAGTTAAGTTTTTTAAGGAATTCATGACAATCATTCCAAGAAATATTTTTCACAGGATAATTATCTTCATAACTTTGTGGGCTTGGAGGATTAATCTCATTTGCGAGATAATAATCTACTAAATATATGCCATCACTTTTATGATTTGGCAAACATCCCATAACACTTTTCCACAATGCATTTGTAACTTGCGTTTCACCAATGTAATATTTAGAAAGAGTGACGAGGCTACCATTATAGCGACGGAATGAACCTGCACTAACTAATATCATATTAAAAGAAACACCATTTACAATGAATGATATTTTTTCCAATTCAGAATCGGCGAAAATATCATTAAGTGTTGGTATTTTTTTCGTGGCAGTAATCGTCTGATTAGGTCTTGACATACTCAACACTTTAAATGATATTTTATCCAATGTTTTTATTGACAATACTACCAAGAAAACTCCATATAACTTTTGCAATTCACTGTCACTCAGCAATCGTTTTACAGCGTCCCAAACTTTTCTTTCCGAAATCTCTCTGTAATCACTCTCCGAGAAAAGTAGCCTATCGGCTGCGCCGTATTCTTCAAGCAAGGTCGGTTGAATGGCTATCGCTTTGAGCGAAAGCATTATTGTTGATAGCGAAAAATCATCGATGTGCTCGTCGAAATCTTCCTCTGTGCGCATTGGATGACGAAAATCAGGGCTGCCAAGTTCACGCGACTTTTGCCCTTTCATTGCAGGAACGTACATTCCGTCGTAATCTACAAGGGTTAAAGAACCATCTTTTCGGACAATAATATTATCAGGTTTAAGGTCGCCGTGCGCAAAAGGTTGTGGCATAAGCCACATTGCAAGCCTACTAAAACGGAAGGCAAGCATCGAGAGGGAATATTTGTCGTCGATATTTTTACGGATATACTTATCCAAAGTTTCGCCCTCCACCCAATCCATCAAAAGCACGGGAAACTCGTTGTCGTCGGTGTTGGTATCAACAAAAAGTTCTTTTTCAAGATATTGAATTTTAGTGAGATACTCCGAATCAACGTATTGCAGTTCGTCGGCGATAAGGCGGTAACTCTCGTTTCTGCCCTCTTGGTCGCGGGTAAAGCATTTCAGTGCGAAGATTTTGCCGTCGGTGTCTTGCATTTTGAAAACCACAGCAAAATTTCCGCTACTCATTACGGGGTTTCCGTTGTCGTCGAATACGGCTCTGAGCGTTGTCAGCGTGGCAAAATAATCTTCGGGAGATTGCTCCGCCAACTTGATTGCCTCAGTATATTGTCCAACAGAAGGATATATCATAGTTTGGTGATTGATTACACTAATGCCCAAATTTACGAAAAAAAACTGAATTATCAAAAATATTCTTTATCTTTGTGCAAAATTGATAGAGTTGCCATTATGGAAAAATTTTTTAACACGGCGGGACCAAACAAACCCGACATACAATATACACTTAATCCGCTGAAACGTATTAATTTAGCGGAAATAGAATCGTTTATTGGACAAGAAAAGTACTTTGTGCTTCACGCTCCGAGGCAGACGGGCAAGACTTCTATGCTCCTTGCTTTGAGGAACTATCTCAACGCAAGCGGCAAATATTTGTGCGTCTATGCCAATATCGAAGGCGGACAATCTGACAGAAATGATGTAGAGGGCGTGATTGCCAATACCTGCATTACCATTGCACGCAGGATTGACAATATGTTGGGCGGGTATGTATTATCCAAACTCTATGAAGAACAATTCAAACAAATCAACAAAAGTAGCCGTCTTACCACGTTTTTAGGTTTTCTGTCGCAAAAATTCGACAAGCCTTTTATCCTGTTTCTTGATGAGATTGACGCATTGGTTGGCGATTCGTTGGTGTCGGTGCTGCGACAATTGAGGGCAGGGTACGACCAACGTCCCGCGATGTTTCCACAATCGGTGATACTTTGCGGCGTAAGAGACGTAAGAGATTATAGGATAACACTTTCCAATCAAGAAATCATTACCGGCGGCTCGGCTTTTAATATCAAAGCAAAGTCGTTGAGAATGGGCAACTTTACCAAAGATGAAATCCACGAACTCTATATGCAGCACACCGAGGCTACGGGACAAGAGTTTGACGAGGCGTGTTTCCCGATGGTTTGGAATGCGACGGAAGGTCAACCGTGGCTCGTCAATGCCCTTGCATACGAGGTAACATACGAGATGGCAGAAAACCGCGACCGCAGCATAAAAATCATTCCTGAAATGATTTACAAGGCTCAGGAACAGATTATTTACCGTCGCGACACCCACATCGACGCCCTTATCGACAAACTTAAAGAGCCGCGTGTTAGGAGGATTATCCAACCGTTGCTCGCAACCAACGAAGATGCCGACGAAAGTCTATTCCCAACCGACGATTTGCAGTATTGCGTAGATTTAGGACTGATTGCCCCCAACAAACCTGTCAGAATTGCTAACGATATTTACCGCGAAGTGATTCCGCGAGAACTTACTTGGACTACGCAATATTTTATAGTTCAAGAACCGGCGTGGTATCTTAATCCCGACAATTCTCTTAATATGGAAAAATTGTTGCTTGATTTTCAACAGTTTTTCCGTCAAAACGCCGATTCGTGGATTGGTAAATTTGATTATGCAGAAGCGGGTCCTCAATTGCTTTTACAGGCGTTTTTACAGAGGATAGTCAACGGTGGCGGATACATCGACCGCGAATACGGTTTGGGGCGCGGACGCACAGATTTGCTTATCCGCAAACCACTTACCGACACTTACGGCGGTCCATACCAGCGTGTTGTCTTAGAATTGAAAATTCTCCGCAATTCTATGAAAAAGACCATCGCCGACGGTCTTAAACAGACTTTCGAGTATATGGACAAGGCAGGCAACGTCAGCGAAGGACATTTCATCGTTTTTGACCGCTCATCCAAAAAGCCGTGGAGCAAAAAGATTTTCCACCGTCAGGGCGAATATCAAGGCACAAAAATTATGATTTGGGGAATGTAAAACTTTTAAACTATATAAATTATGCTTCAACCCAACACCCCAGCGCCGTCGTTTTCGCTGCCCGATCAAGACGGCAATATACGCAGCCTCGAAGAGTTTCGCGGCAAAAAGATTGTGCTTTATTTCTACCCAAAGGACAACACTTCGGGATGCACAAAACAGGCTTGCGCTTTTTCGGAACTCTTTCCGCATTTTCGCGAAAAGGGCGCAGAAATCATAGGCATCAGCAAAGACAGCGTTGCCTCGCACAAAAAATTTCAGGAGAAATTCAACCTCAATTTCACCCTCCTCGCCGACACCGAAAAGACCGCTATACAAGCCTACGACGTTTGGAAGGAGAAAACCCTCTACGGCAAAAAATCTTTCGGAGTAGTGCGCACCACGTATCTGATTGACGAAAATGGCATTATCACCAAGGCTTTCTCAAACGTTAAGGCGGCTGAAAATCCGGGACAAATGTTGGAGGAGATTTAATACGTATATTATGCATTACAACAAAATCATCACCATCAAAAACTCCGCCCTCTGCACTCTTCGCAATGCTGATTTTGCTGATGGTGCGGCGGTGCTCGAAGTGTTTTTACTCACTCACGCTCAGACAGATAACTTGCTATCGTACCCCGACGAAAACACTTTTACTGCCAACGACGAAGCGATGTATCTCAAAGAAAAATCCGACAGCCACGACGAGATTGAAATTCTTGCCGAAATCGATGGCAAGGTGGTTGGCACGGCGGGAATTTCAAAAATCAGCAAGCACGCAAAGGTAAAGCACCGCGCCGAATTTGGTATCGGCATCGACCAAAAATATTGGGGCTTAGGCATCGGCAAGGCTCTCACCGAAGCATGTATCGAATGTGCACGAAAAGCCGGCTACCGTCAGTTGGAACTCGAATGTGTGGCAGAAAATCAAAAGGCTTTGAACCTCTACCGCAGCCTTGGTTTCATAGAATTTGGGCGAAATCCGATGGGTTTTAATTCGCGAATTTCGGGGCTTCAAGAGTTGGTGTTGATGCGATTGGAGTTGTAACCATCAGCAAAAAAAACAGTTCCGACTTTCACGACGAAACTGTTTAATACTTATTATGAATGGTGTGTTATAGAACAATTATTCAAAACTGTAAAAGAATGAGGGGAAACCTTCAACTGTAACTATCTTAGTTTCAACCTCTCCGGTGGTGAGGTCTACCGACGAAAAACCGTTGTATTCGTTGTTGGCAGAACCGTAAACAATCTTGTTTCCGTGCTTGCCCATTGCCACGCCGTGACCGTTGCTCAGGGGCATTCCTTCGATTATTTTTATCGACTTATTGTAGATATCAACCACCACGGGAATTACCGTGCGGGCGGTGTAAGTATTTGTGTTAGTGGGGTCAAGCGCGGGCGAATAACCGTAGGCGTACATCTTGCCGCCGACAATGTAGCGACACATAAAAATGCATTGCAAATAATCACCGGCAAGTCCTTCTACACGAGTTTTTTGAAGGTTGAAATTGTAAGTTTCGTCAATCTCGGTAGAACCTTTTTTGATACGTGCAATGCCAGAATCAAGTCCCGGAATGTAGCCGAACGAACCCACGCAGTTGAAATAGAGGTCGCCGTTTTCGTCCTCAA
>JAGCVU010000237.1 GCA_017962175.1 Bacteroidales bacterium
CTTATGCCCGGATATTTATTAAGTTTGATTTAAAAGATGATATTTTCACACTACATATATCCGCTTGTGGCCACAATAATCATTGAGTTTATTGTACTTAGGCTGCTAAAAGAAAATGATAAAAAAGTATTGCTTTCGTCGGTAATTGTCAACACGCTCACCAATCTGCCGCTCAACCTGTTCGTTCCCAACGATATGGTTTCGATTGCCATAGCCGAAGTGGCTATTGTGGTGATTGAGGCTATTTGGTACTACTTTTTTGTAAAAGATATCAAAAAAGCGATGATTTACAGCGCATTGTGCAATGCGGTAAGTTTTTTTACAGGATTGCTGATAGATATTGCGGTTTATCTATTCACCCATTAAAATAATTAGTTATATTTGCGGAAAAGAATTACTAACTTTAAAACCCAAATACTATGATACTATTAGACAAAGTTAAGCCCTGCGAGGCAATTTTTACCGACAGCACCACGCTCCTCACAGTTGTATCCGTAGGATTAATTGTAATAGCCCTCTGCACATTCTTCATTGTCCGCTACCGCAAATCGAAACAATAATAAAATCAACACAATTATAAACCATAAACATTTACTGCTATGACATTATTAGACATCGCCGATCCCCGTCCTTGGCAAGACTCCCCCACCACCACATTGATAGCCATTGCCGCAGCCACCACAGTAGTGATTGCCCTCTGTGCATTCTTTATCTACAAATACCGTAAAGCGCACTAAATTAGAACTTTAAGATAGAGAATTGAGAATTTTCTGACGGAGAATTGAGAATTTTCTAATGGAGAATTGAGAATTTTTTGATGAAGATTTGAGAATTTTCTGATGAAGATTTGAGAATTTTTTGTATCTTTGTGGCGGTATAAAAAGAAAGGCTATGTACAGACGTTATCATTACGACATAATCAAGGAGCGGATTCAAGAGCCGCGTGCCGCCATTCAGGTGATAGCAGGACCACGACAGGTTGGAAAAACCACCGTGGTTAATCAAGTGCTTAACGACATTAAGATTCAATATATTTCGGAAACTGCCGACGGCGTGCAACACGACAACACCAAATTGATTTCTGAAATTTGGGCGTCGGCACGGTCAAAAATGCAATTCAACAAACTCGACGAATTTCTGATTGTTATCGACGAAATCCAAAAACTTGACAACTGGAGCGAATATATAAAACGCGAGTGGGACTACGATACCACAAAGGGTATTAATATTAAGGTGGTGCTGCTTGGTTCTTCGCGTCTGCTGCTGAAACAAGGACTAACCGAATCACTTGCAGGACGTTATGAGATGATACGTATGGGACATTGGTCGTATGCTGAAATGCGCGACGCTTTCGGCTGGAACGTCAACCAATATATATATTATGGAGGTTATCCGCAAGGCGCAAGGTACGTAAACAACGAAAAACGTTGGCGGGCATATATCAAAGATGCCATAATAGAGCCCATTGTTGGCAAGGATATATTAATGACAACCACCGTTTACAAACCGGCATTGCTCAGGCAACTCTTCACACTTGGCTGCGACTATTCGGGCGAACTTCTGTCCCTCAATAAGGCTCTCGGACAACTTGCTGATGCCGGCAACATTACCACACTTGCCAATTATATACGGCTGCTTGGTGATTGTCAGGCTATTACCACATTACAGAAATACGCCAACGATAATGCACGCAAATACAATTCAATTCCCAAATTTCAGGTTTACAACACTGCGTTGTTGAGTGCAAACGCCGGACGTGGCTTTGAAACGGAGTTCACCGACCCAAAACGGTGGGGACGTTGGGCAGAATCTGCCGTTGGTGCGCATATAGTTGGCAACGCCGAAGAAATTGGTTATGATGTATATTATTGGCGTGACAACGACCTCGAAGTAGATTTCGTGCTTGTAAAGGACGGTGCAATCGTTGCATTGGAGGTAAAAAGCGGCTCGCACACAACCAACAAGGGACTACCCATTTTTATGGACAAATTTTCACCTAAAATGGCATTTATAGTTGGCGGTGAGGCTATTAGCATTGAAGAATTCTTACTGATGGATTTGGAACGGTTGTGGGAATAGGGAGGAATTTTTTGTTAATATACTGCCCTTTTGCCAAAAATCAAAAAGATTTTTATCTTTGTAACCTAATAATAATTAATTCTACTATAACAAAACTTATAAACATATTTTATGACTAAAGTCAAATCAAATCCCCTTTACAGATTTCTATCGTGGAGGGTAAGTAAAGTATTATTTACCCAAATTCTAACACTATATTTAATATCATCCTCTATATCGGGATATTCACAAGAGGCGTATGCAGTTTTCTCAGAAGACGGCACTCTTACCTTCTATTACGACAGCAACAAGCCCGAGAGTGCTTTGAATTTACCATCTGAATGGTATTTTTGGCCCGAATATGTGGAAGAATCTGTAACCAAGGCTGTTTTCCACAAATCTTTTGCTGATTATAAACCAACAAGTTGTTGTCGTTGGTTTGCAGGACTAAGCAATCTCACCGTAATTTCTGGAATGAAGGAGTATCTCAATACATCGTCAGTTAAGGATATGAGAAGTATGTTCTCACATTGCAGCAGTCTCACCTCTCTCGACCTATCCAATTTCAATACTAAAAATGTTACGGATATGATGTGGATGTTCTTATATTGCAGTAGACTTCAAACAATTTTTGTCGGTGATAAATGGAATACATCTTCCGCCAAGCATCTTTCGGCTGAGATGTTCTATGGTTGCGAAGTGCTGTACGGTGAACAAGGCTCAGAATGTATGCCAGGCAAAGACAATATAGAATATGCACACATCGACTATGGTGCTACCAATCCGGGGTATTTTACAAAGATTGGAAATATACCCTTTATGCCTCCATTACCGGCTGGAATTCAACCGTATGCAGTTTATCAAAATGGTGTTTTAACATTCCGCAATGATGACAAATATACAGATAATGCATTTTGGGTTACCTATAAATGGAAACCATATTGGAACTCTATTGCAAGTAACATTTCTGAAGTAATAATTGAACCATCGTTTGCCAACTACAAACCGTTAAGATGCGATTGGTGGTTTGAGGGGTTTAAGAATCTTACCAAGATTCAAGGCTTAGAATATCTAAATACTTCAAATGTTACTGATATGTATGGTATGTTCAGTGGTTGCAGTAGTCTCACCACCCTCGATTTGCCCCAATTAAATACTGAAAAGGTTACGAATATGAAAGGTATGTTCTCATTTTGCAGCAATTTAACCACACTCAACCTTTCCAATTTCAATACTGAAAATGTTACGGATATGGCGCGTATGTTCGAAAAATGCATCAGACTCACCACACTCAACGTTTCCAAATTCAATACTGAAAATGCTACGAATATGAGTAGGATGTTCAGCGATTGCATCAGCCTCACAACCCTCGACCTCTCAAATTTCCACACCGAAAAGGTTACGGATATGTGTATGATGTTCAATAATTGCATCAACCTCACCTCCATCAACCTTTCCAATTTCAATACTAATAATGTTACAAATATGGGTGGGATGTTCAGTAATTGCAAACGTCTCACCACCCTCAATATTAGCAATTTCAATACTGAAAATGTTAGTGTTATCGGTTATATGTTCACAGAGTGCAGCAGTCTCGAAACCATCTTTGTCGGAGACAAATGGTCTACGTCTTCCACAGAAACCAATAGAATGTTTACTGGTTGCACCTCACTTATCGGCGGCAAAGGAACTACCTACGACGAAAAACACACCGATTCCTCATACGCCCACATAGACGGTGGCACGGATAACCCTGGATACTTCACATACAAGGCCGTTAACAGTGATAAACAATCCAACTAAACTCATTAACTTTGAAGGCGATGAAATCATCGCCTATGGCTATTTATCATCGGCGGTGTTTTTATTTTATCATGTTTATTTTTTTCAAAAAAATCGACATGATAACCTTATCATGTTGATTGGATAAACATGATAAAACTTCCCCGAATAAATATTCTCCATTATTGGCGCAAAACTCATTTTCTTGGAATTAATACCCTACAAAAATTGCAATTATTAGAAATATAATCCATAATTATATTTTTACTTGGAATAAGTATCTAAATGCCCCTATCTTTGCATCGTAAAAATAAAACGAGTATTAACCATTAAATGATAAAGAAAATGAGTACAAAGAAATTACATGTAGAGACATTAGCATTGCACGTAGGACAAGAAACAGCAGACCCAACAACCGATTCAAGGGCAGTTCCTATCTATCAGACAACTTCATACGTTTTCCACAACTCGAAACACGCAGCCGACCGTTTTGGTCTTAGAGATGCAGGCAACATTTACGGACGCCTTACCAACACCACTCAGAGTGTTTTTGAAGAGCGCGTTGCAGCCCTTGAAGGCGGCACAGCAGGCTTGGCAGTAGCATCGGGCGCAGCAGCCATCACCTACGCTTTGCAGAATATTCTCCAAAACGGTGACCATATCGTTGCAGCCGACAACCTCTACGGTGGCACTTACAACCTTATCACACACACACTTTCTACTCAGGGTATTCAATACACTATTGTTGACTTCTCTGATTTGAAAGCAGTAGAGGCAGCCATCAAACCTAATACAAAGGTGATTTACGGCGAAACTCTCGGCAACCCCAACTCCGACGTCCTCACTCTTGAAGGCAGTTCCGAAATGGCTCACCGTCACAACCTTGTGTTTATCGTTGACAACACTTTTGCACCTATCTTGATTCAGCCTTTGAAACACGGTGCCGAC
>JAGCVU010000238.1 GCA_017962175.1 Bacteroidales bacterium
GTGTTAGGATTGTAAGTTCCTACTTTTTCAATGAATCGGCCATCTCGTGGCGCTCTTGAGTCGGCAACTACTATCGAATAGTATGCGTAGCCCTTCTTACCGTGTCTTGCTAATCTAATTTTAACAGGCATGATGTTTTGTGTTTATAAATTATTGTTTAAATAAAAATTTTTCGGGTGCAAAATTACACTTTTATTTTGTATCTACAAATAATTTTATCGAAGATGAGAAAATTTTTACATCAATTGGCGTAGTGCCAACAAGTTCACCATCAAGTTCTATTTCCATCTCCTTGTCGCCAATGGATTCTATGCGACATCTATCGGTTTTGCGGTATGATACCTGATCGGCAAAAACCAATTTGCTCTGACGTATTTTTTTTATCTGCGAAACAAACTGCGATGTAGTAAGTTTCTTAATATAAACGATATCCAATAGTCCGTCGTCGATTTTTGAGTAAGGCGAAATGCCAAATCCGCTGCCAAAATATATTCCGTTGGCCACACAGATAATCGACATAGGGCACTCGATACGAAAATCGTCGGTAATGAGTCGGATGCTCATTTTTGGTGGCGAAAACAGAGTGGCAACAGCCGAAAGCATATACGACATAGTGCCGTTGATTTTTTTTGCCAATTTTTCTGCCTTAGTGATTACCGATGGACCAAGACCAATGTCGGCTATGTTAATAAAATAACGGGATTCAGGTTTTCCTTCGTGGTTGGTATACGATGCCGAAGCCACATCTGCAATGATGTAGTCGTCGTTGTTGATTTTTTCGATAAGACGCTTGTAATTGTATCCAGCATTGATTGTTCGCGAAAGGTCGTTGCCGGTGCCGAACGGTATCACAGCCACAGCAGGAAGTTTAGAAATGTCGGAGTTTTCAAACACCAATCCATTAACCACCTCGTTGACAGTGCCATCGCCGCCTACAGCAAGAATCACATCAGTACCTTTGAGTGCCTCATCGCGGGCAATCTGTGTGGCGGTGTTTTTCTTGGTAATGTAAGTAACAAGTTGAAAATGAGGAAGCAAATTCAACTCAATCTCCTCACGTAAGGCGGCAGCACGCGGATTCTTGCCGCAAATTATGGCTGTAATAGTCTTCATAAGTCGAAATTTTTGAGAGTTAATATTCCTTCGCTCAGTTCTGCATAGGGCGACGATTTAAACCAAACGCCTGTGTTTATGTATGTTACATTATTGCCGAGAGGGTATTCCACGGCGCAATGGCGATGCCCAAAAATATAATAATCGGCATTAACTTTGGGAATAATTTCGCGGATATACTCCACAAGCCACTCTTTTTCGCCGTGAAATTCGGGTGTGCGCTCGTAGGCGTTGCGGCTTAGCGACCATTTGCTACCTAACCACAGCGCAAAATTGGGATGAAGCAAATTAGAAAACATCCACTGCAACAGTCGGTTGGTAAAAATAGCCTTCATTATCTTGTATTTGCGGTCGTGATGTCCGAGTCCGTCACCGTGACCAAGATAGAGTTTTTTGCCCTGAATTTCAAATAATTGCGGTTTACGAATTATCTCCGCTCCTATCTCGTCGGCTAAATAATGGTATGCCCAAATATCGTGGTTGCCGGTAAAAAAATATAGTTTTGTGCCGCTCTCTACCAATTCAGCGAGTTTGGCAAGAAACTTTACAAAGCCCTTTGGCACAGTGCGTTTCCACTCGTACCAAAAATCAAATATATCACCCAAGAGAAACAATTGCTGCGCATTTGGCTTAATAAAATCGAGCCAAGAAATAATGCGGTGTTCTCTTTCGAGCGAAATTTCCCTATTGGGTGCTCCAAGATGAAAATCCGATGCAAAATAGGCTTTGTCTTTCACATTCAATAATTTACTATTTTGTAAAAACCCTCTTTGCCGTTTGCGCCACAAGACTGAGGTCGGCAAGGGCAATGGCTGCCGCTGCCTCTAAAACGGGCGGCACACGAAGCACGATACATAAATCGTGACGACCTTGAATTACAAGGGGTTCCACTTTTCCGTCTTTAATATTAAAGGTATCTTGCGACAAAGAAATACTCGGTGTGGGCTTAACTGCCACACGAAAAACAATAGGATTGCCGTTGGAAATGCCGCCGTTGATACCGCCTGCGTTGTTGGTTTCGGTGCGTCCGTTGGCATCTATAATATTATCGTTGTTCTCACTGCCAGTCATTTTTGCCACATTAAACCCTGCGCCAAACTCTATACCCTTGATGGCAGGAATCGAAAATGCCATTCTACTAATTTCGGATTCTACCGAGGCGAAAAACGGTTCACCCAAGCCCACAGGCACATTATTTATGGTACATTCCACAATGCCGCCGATAGAGTCGTGAGTTTCAACTGCCTTTGCCACAGCAGATTCGATATCTTTGCTGCCGCCCACTTCTAATATTTGGGCGTTGATATTCATAGGCGCAATGATTTTTTTGGCAATTACACCTGCCGCCACAAGACCGAGCGTTATGCGTCCCGAAAAATGCCCTCCGCCGGTGTAGTCGTTGAAACCGCCGTATTTTACACGTGCCACATAATCAGCGTGTCCCGGGCGCGGATGGTCGAACAACTGCGAATAATCTTTGCTCTTGGTGTTGTTGTTATGAAACAGAATAGTGATGGGCGCACCTGTGGTATGTCCTTGGAAAACGCCGCTAACTATCTGCGGAAGGTCGTCTTCTTTGCGAGGTGTGGTGCCTTTTGCACCTGATTTTCTACGGGCAAGGTCTTCGGCAAAATCGTCTTCGGTGAGCGGAATACCAGCCGGACAGCCGTCTACGCAGCATCCAAGTGCCACTCCGTGCGATTCGCCAAATATCGACACCTTATATATATTACCTATTGTGTTCATCTGGTGTTAATAATGTGTTTGTAATGCAAAGAAAAGTGTTTTTTTTGTTTTTTTCAATAAATTGCTTAAAAAAAATGCAGTTCCGTTACTTAAAAGCGAAACTGCATAATCTTAACTATCAAACTATTATCACTATTTATCTATTTTCTACGTTTTTTGCCACCGTGAAAAAAGTCATCGGCTTCGGCTTTGTGGCGGCGACGGCTGCGGCTCTCATTGTCGCGACGACGCTCTTTGTGTTCCTTGCGGTCTTTGCGTTTTTTGCCGTCGAAATCTTTGTTGCGGTCGCGAACGCTATCTTTTTCGCGCTGTCCTTCGTGTGCGCCGGTAGATGATGCCACCTCAACAGAAATTTCACGACCGTCGAAATTTGCACCGTTCATTGCGTCTACAACCTCTTTTTCGTGGTCGGTGTCAACCTCAAAAAATGAGAAATTGCGCATTATATCTATCTGACCTATAATAACATCGCGGTTGTTGACAATGCGGTTTGTAAAGCCCATCATCTTGGCGGGTGTAAGGTCGTCTTTGGTGCCAAGACTTACAAAAAGGCGTGAATATTTAACCTTTTCGCGGCGGAAACTGCCTTTCTCTTTGCCTCCCCTGTCGCGTTTACCTTTTTCGCGGCGACCTTCGCTTTCGGCAGATGCGTCCACATTGATGTCGGATGCGTTGCGGTAATAATCAAGAAAACGGTTGAACTCCATCGAAACAAATTTCTTGATAATATCCTCGCGGCTCATATCGGCGAGTTTTTCGGCTATGCGTTCCTCAAAAACCGAAATTTGTTTTTCGTCGATTTCTACATTGCGCATTTTGTCGATAAGGTCCATCAACTGTATCTCGCAGATTTCCTTGCCGTTAGGAACGGGCTTTTGCTCAAATTTCTTTTTGCAAATGCGTTCAATATCTTTGAGTTTGCCTTTTTCTTTAAGATGGATAATCGAAATTGAAATACCCGAACGTCCTGCGCGACCTGTACGTCCGCTGCGGTGGATATAAACCTCAGGATCGTCAGGGAGGTTATAATTAATAACGTGTGTAAGTTCGTTAACGTCTAAGCCACGGGCAGCCACGTCGGTAGCCACAAGAATTTGCAAGTGCTTGCTGCGGAAACGCTGCATAACGTTGTCGCGCTGAGCCTGCGAAAGGTCGCCGTGAAGGGCATCGGCATTGTAACCATCTGCCATCAACTTATCTGCCACCTCTTTGCACTCCATACGGGTGCGGCAGAATACAATTGCGTAAATATCGGGATTAACGTCGGCAATACGTTTAAGAGCCTCGTAACGGTCTTTGCTGCGTACCATAAAGTAATGATGCTCAACGTTTTCGGCACCAATATTCTTTTTGGCAACGGCAATTTCCTCGGGGTCTTTCATATAACTGTGCGCCATACGCTCAATGTCGGCGGGCATAGTGGCAGAAAAGAGGAATGTGCGCTTTTCTTGCGGAGTTTCGGCAAGGATAGTGTCGAGATCCTCTTTGAAACCCATACTCAACATTTCGTCGGCCTCGTCTAAAACGAGCCATTGAATAGTGTTGATTTTTAAGGCTTTGCGCTTCATCAAGTCGATAGCGCGACCCGGAGTGGCAACCACTATTTGAGCACGTTTTTTAAGCGATTTAATCTGAGTTTCGATGCTTGCACCACCGTAAACAGGCACAATTTCAAGACCTTTGAGATACTTTGAATAGTTTTTCAAATCGCCAGTAATCTGCAAACAGAGTTCGCGAGTTGGGCAGAGCACAAGCAACTGAGTATCTGTAACATCAACATCAAGCATATTAAGCACGGGCAAACCAAAAGCGGCGGTTTTGCCAGTACCTGTTTGAGCAAGAGCGATAAGGTCGCGGTTTTGTGTTGTGATAAAAGGGACGGTCTTCTCCTGAATGGGGGTAAGGTTTTCAAAACCCATTTCAGTAACCGCATCGATAATTTGCTTTTTCAAGCCGGTTTCTTCGAATGTCATTTTGTATAATAATTTTAGATGAAGAGCCTTTCCCCTGTAATAAAAAGGCAACAGCCCTCTCACCCAAAAAATTTTCGACACGGGGAAACGCTCGAAATATTCCTTAAATTGCGGCTGCAAAATTAGAGATTATTTTATCTTTTTGAAAATATGAATGTTAAATAAAAAAGATTTTTGGGTTAATGAATATATTTTTTATTCCCCCTCAATTACCTCCATCTCTACCTCATGTTTTGATGTAGATTTGTTGTAGTTGATGCCGCAAAGAACTATCTTTTTAGAGAATCCTTTTAGGCTCTTGGGATAGTCTTTACGTTTTATTTGGTTGATGGCAGAATCGGCTGATTTGTCGTATTTTAATTCCACAACAATGGCTGGAAACGGCGTTGTGGGCAGGGGAATGAAAACCATATCGGCAAAACCCTTGCCTGTGGGTAGTTCGTGGAATATTTTATAAAAAGGTTTTGCGGCATAATAAGCCAACGTAATAGCGCAACGCATTGAGTTTTCGTCGTTGAATTCCAATAAAGATGATGCTTCAAAATGGTAGTCATCAAAAGCACGGGCTACTTTGTCTTTTTTGAGTTCAATAGTATCGTCTAAGAGTTGTTTAGATTGTCCTACCGCCTTAGATAGTTCGTTCCAACCTGCCTCCCTAACTGCATTTCTAAATTCTACCGAAACCTCTGTGTTAGGGATTTTAACCTTTTGAGTTTCAGGATTGTACGAGAGATATCCAAGGTGAGCCAAAAGAGTAAGCACATCGTCGCACGAACGGATGTTTTTCATATCGTTGCGAAAACTTGCGGGTTCTATTATCACCTCGCCGCCATTCATCATTTCAATAATTTTGGTTCGCACTTGATCGGCATCGGTGTTGATGTAACTCTCTATTGCCATAAAAGATGCCGTTTTTGACCAAAAACTATTGTAATTTTTTCTAAGTATCGACTGCATTACCGAATAAGGATTGAACATCGACTTTTGTTCTCCAATTATATAGCCGTCGTAGGCGTGTTTCATCAGGTCGAAATCCATATTGTGCTCCGCGCATAGCACTTGAACTTCTTCATCAGTAAAGCCGTAGTACTTGGCAGTATCAATGGGGTCTATGATACTGTATTCCACAAAATTATTCAATGCCGACTGCGTTTTTATCTTGATAATGGGCAGAATACCTGTCATATAAACAAGAAGGAATACATTATTAGCATTGTACGATTTGAACATAGAACGCAGAAAATCAACATATTCGTCTTGAATATCCTTTTCAACATCACGTACAAGCATATCCCATTCGTCGATTATCAAGACAAAGCGGTCGCCGGTATTTTCGTTGATTTCGGTTAGTGCTTTGCTCAAATAGTTTTGTTCTTCCAAAAAGGGATACGACTTTTTCAAATCGGCAATAATACAGTGTTGTGCCTCTTTAAGTTTATCATTGTCAGGGATTTGGGCAAACGTGTTCCAATCAATAAAAATTGTGGGATATTTATTAAGGTGTTTTTCATAATCAGGCGACTTGGTGATTTCCAAGCCTTTAAAAAGTTCTTTTGAATCAGATTTGCGGTCGTAGTAGGCATAAGCCATCTTTGCCGCCACCGATTTGCCAAAGCGCCTCGGACGCGATATGCACATAAAACTACTTTCAGTGTCTAAATTCTTGTTGAGAATATTCAACAGACCCGATTTATCAACAAAATCGCTGTTTTTAATACGCTTGAAAGCCAAATTACCGCCATCAATAAATTGTCCCATAATAATTCTATTTTCTGCAAATATACAGCACTTTTACATAACGGCAAAACAAAACTACATATTTTTAATTAAACTATAGTTGGCTGTAACAATAAAAAATATCATAGTTACAGCCAACTATTTTTTAAATAAGTGGCTGTAACTATTCACACAGTATGCGGTTTACTATGCTTTCGGGGGTGATGGCGGTGAGGCATTTGTAGGGGGTGCTGAGGCGACATTCTTTGTTGCCATAAACCGAACAAGGACGGCAGGGAAGGTCTACTTGCACCGCATCGTCGGGGTTTTGGTTGAAGCCGAGGAATCCGGCGGCGGGATGCGTGGCGCCCCAAACCGACACCGCACGTGTGCCAACAAGCGAGGCAAGGTGCATATTGGCGCTGTCCATCGAGAGCATACAATCGAGGTCGGCAATGAGGTTGAGTTCGTTGGCAAGTCCGCCCGAACGCCCTACAAGACTCTCTACATTGGGGTATTTATCTTGCCAAGCGTCTAAAATTGCCTTCTCTTTGTCGCCAAAACCAAAGAGATATATTTTCAAACCCTTGGAGGACAGCATTTCAACTACCTTTTCCATCGTTTCCAAAGGAAGAATTTTACCCTTGTGAGCGGCAAAGGGGGCGATGCCAATTTTTCCGTTTTTTTCGGTTGGCGATTTTGTGGGATAATCCAACTCAAAATCAAACCCAAGACGTTTTAGCACATCGTGGTAACGCTCAAAGGTGGTTTTGAGAGGGTTGCAATTTAGTGCACCTTTTTTGGTAAGGCGGCGTTTGTCGGCGCGACCTTTGTTGATTTTTTCGGTTTTGATACCCGCCAAAAATGTGCGTATACGCAGATAATGCGTACGAAGCACATCGTGAAAATCGGCGTAAGCGTCAATTTTCATCTCCTTAATTTCGCTGAAAAGCCGGTTTAAACCCGACATTCCTTTGTAATCGTTTTTAAGGTCGATGCCCACAAACTTAACATTCTGAGGCATACGCGAAAATATAGGCGCAAAATTTTTGCGGCTTAGAAACACAATTTCCAAACCGCTATATTTTTTTGCCAACGAATACACCACGGGCACACACATAGCCACGTCGCCCATAGCCGAAAAGCGCGTTATCAGCAACCTTTTGATTTCCATTATTTTGCGCCGTAGAGTACGGGGTTGAGGTTGGGGTCGTTGTACATCTTCATTTGTTTATAAACTTTCATATACTTACGTCCCGCTGCAATATCGTCTAAAAGTTGGTCGATGGCTGTGCCGAGGTCTTTTTTCTGTTCCAAAAGAACGTTCAACTTATTCTGACACTGTGCCTTATGGTCGGCAGAAACATCGTTGCGGCTTACCTGCTCTTGCATATGGTAGATTTTGAGAGCGAGAATGCTGAAACGGTCGACAGCCCAAGCCGGTGATTCAGTGTTGATTACAGCGTTGTCGGCAATTTTCACAC
The DNA here is from genome assembly GCA_017962175.1 of Bacteroidales bacterium. Lineage (GTDB taxonomy): Bacteria > Bacteroidota > Bacteroidia > Bacteroidales > UBA3824 > UBA3824. The sequence goes on from JAGCVU010000238.1 coordinate 8,033, forward strand.
CTTTATATTTATCAAGGAAATAACTGTCGATAAGTTCTACAAGGTCGGTGCGGTCTTGGTTGCTCTTGTCGATACGGCGTTTGATTTTGAGCGCCTCTACGGGGTCGATTTCGGGATTGCGGATAATGTCTTCCAAATGCCACTGAACAGTGTCGATCCAGTTTTTGAGATAGAGGTAATACTCTATTGTTTTGATTTGAAACGGATTAGCAATAGGAGTATCCACATCGTCGTGTTTATGATAATCGGCAATAGATTGCTCGAATATTTTCCAAGAAGATTCTGTAAATGTCATAACTATATCTGTTTATTGTTTATTGATGGGGCAAAGATAATAAAATTTATTTATTCCATAAAAAAATAACCTCGGACAGTGGCGGCGGCGCACAAAACCACGCGCACCGTTACTACACGAAAAACCCCGGACACCAGCGCCGCACGGGGCGGCTTGGTGTCCGGGGATACAGAGATACCGTCTTCCAGACGGCTAATTTATTGGAATGTTTTTGCCCATCGAAGGTTTGCCGTCGCCGTTGCTGGCAACCAACAAGGGTGATTCCATTTTGATGTCTATTACCTGAATTTCAGGTTTTTGGTATGGCTGTTTTATTGTTGTGTTTTCCATTTTATTTAAGTTTAAAAGTTTTGTTTCCTATTTTTACGATTACGATGCCTTTGGTATTGAGGTTCAACTCCTCGTGGGTAGAATGTGTAACACCTTTTTTGATGGTGCGGCCGGAGAGGTCTACGATGGTGTAATCCATATCGGGCTGTGCCTCAATATATAACGTGCCGCCAAACGACCATACTTTTACTACGCTATCGGATACAAATTCTGACACAGGTGTAACAACATCCTCTGTTTCAGGATTTTCAATAATGTCGGTAGTCTCATTATTGCTATTCTCCTCGTCGGGGAAAACTACGCGGATGCGGTCGGGTAGAACGGTGGCGGCTTTGGTTAGTTCGCCTTTTTTGTATGTTAGGTAGCAACGCATCGGGTCTGCCCAAACGCCTTCTCCGGCACGGATAAAGTCGCCAACGCTGATTCCGTCGGCGGTTTTTTCACCAGCAAAACCGTAATTGAATTCGCCATCGCCGTCTAACATTGTTTTTTCATATACGCCGTGGAGAGTCCAATCGCCGTTGGTGTTGATTTCGATTGTTGATGTGGATTGGAGTGTAATTCCATTTTCATCTTCAAACGATAATTCTGTTAAATCCTTCGCGGTTTTAAATATATATGGTGTATTGGCTTGCAATGTACCTGAAACCACTTTCGGTGTGGCTATCCATTCGCCGTTGTCGTTTTTGGCTACGCTTTCAATGGTGTAGAAACTTCCGATTGAAGCATCTAACGTGAAATTAAACGGCAGCATTATGGTGGCGGGGATTCCTTTGGAGAATGAGCGTTTGAAGATTACTATGTTAACGGTTTTGGGGTTTGATATTTGCAACGATTTGTCTTCGGAGGAGATGTTGGAAAAATCACCTTGGATTTCAGCAGTGGTACGGTTGCCGTATTCTGTGAGGGTGAGTGCGCCGGAGGTGGTTACACGAGGATTGATGGTGAAGGTTTTTTCAACTGTACCTGTGTAATTGCCTTTGCCGGTGATTGTTACCGTGTAATCTCCGGCATTAACACAGCCTCCTTCGGGTAATGCGATTTCGTAGTCTGTGCCTTTTACAAGCGTTTTTGTGCCGTCAGTTACTGCAACGGTGGGTTCAATTGCTGAGCCAGTGTAGGTTTGGGCGGAAATGTCGGAAACATTGTTTGATATGAGTGTTTTTGCTTTGATAGAAAAATTCTTTGTTACCGTTCCTGTGTAATTACCTTTACCGGTGATAGTTATCGTATAATCTCCTGCATTGATGCTGCCACCTTCGGGAAGAGTGACGGTGTAGTCGGTGTTTTCGGTGAGAGTAGTATTTCCGTCCTTAACAGTTACAACAGGCGTAAACGGTTCACCAGAGTAAGTTTGGTCGGAGATATCTGATATGGTGATGGCACTATGGGATAGTGTTTTTATCCATTTTGCAAATAATTCACCAAAAGAAGCACCGTTCTGCACAATATTTTTCACTTGTGCCTTGTCAGTATATTTAACAGCACCATCCGCCGATGTTGCCCAACCTGCAAAGGCATAGCCAATGCGTTCAAATGAGTTGGCAGTAAGTGCCGATGTTGCATTATATTTGTGTGTCTGAACTGGCATCGTACCAAAGGCTTCGTCACTATTTTTGTTGAATCGAATGATATATGAAGTCGGCGAACTATTGGGTTGGGCGACTATTACTGTAAGGTCAAGTCCTTCGCAAATGCCAGAATCATCAGAAGAGAATGTAATAGTCATACTCTGTCCTGAACTGACTATTGGTGAGAAGGTTGTCTCGTTTCCCCAACCACTACTTCCTGCTTTCTTAAGAAGTTCCGTTGCAGAGTTATTGTTCCCATCATATACAGTCAAATAATCATAGTCTGATTCTGTCGTTACTGTTGCAAATAATTGCAACACGTAACCTGATGGAGCGGTCAGTGTTAACAAGCCGTTGTAATTGTTACTGTAATTATTATATTTGCCACCGTTGTCATAAACCTTGAAAGATTTAACATTAGTTGGAATTGAAAAAGATTTACTGCCAGAAGAAGGCATATTGAGGAAAAGACCGTTATCTGCTACAAAATTGTTGGTAAATATCGGGGTTACAGTTACAGCATCGGTAGGCATTCTAAATGTAACATCGTTGTCGTTCATACCATCCCAGTTGATGGGAACAATCTCATTATCACCATACACAATATTGATATCACTGAGCAAATATCCATTTGTCTGAGTTCCAATTGTAAGGGTGACTATTTCCCCTGGCTTAGCCTTAGTCTTATTGCAAGTAACACTACCACCAGTTGCAGTATTGACAGAAATTATGTGCTCTGTTTGCTCAATAAGTTTCACTGTGAGGTCAAGACCGGAATTAGATTTCACAGAATTCGAATAGAAATATAGAGTCATGCTATTACCCGAACTAATGATGGTTGGGATGTTGCGTAAAGTATTACTACTTACTCCATTAAGAAGTTCTTTACCATCTTTTTTATCATTTCCATCATAAACAGTAAGACAATCAGATATCAATTCAGTCGTAATATCCCCAGACAATTGGAGGACATATCCAGTTGGAGCCGTTAATATAAGTTTACTTCCACAATTGTTTGAGTAATATTTGTTTTTACCGCCATCGTCATAAACCTTGAAACTTGACGTAAAGCCTTCTGGCAGTGTTATGGTCTTTGTTTTGTTGAATCCGCTAAGCATATTTACATAGTAGTAACCATCTTCACCTTCGGCAAAATCATTGTCGATGGATAAGCCTTCGGGGACGGTTTGCGCTGTTGCAGTAAATGCGATGAAACAAGCCAATGCCGCCGCAAGAGCGGCTTTGGTAAAGAATAATATAATTATTTTATTCATATAGCAATATCTTTAAATTTTACGTTTTTTTGGAGATGTAAATTTATATAATAAACTCGAACAATCAGCCAAGTTTGTAATTTTTTTTCTCGAACATCACGTGTCCTAAAAAAAACAAGTTTTTCATTTTATCTTTCAATAACTGGTTTTCTCTATTTTTATATGCAAAGGTAAAATTTTTTTTAATATACACTTATAATTATTGTTCAGTCACCGCAATAATCCACTTAACGACATTTTAAACTTCATCAGTATTGTCGTTCAGTGGATGAAACGGCAGTTAGGTGGATGATGAACACACTGATATGCAGGTTTCTATATTTTTACAATTTAATATAATATCGAAAAAAATGAACCACAGAAAAACAGATAACAGAAGCGGATGTGATTACAGCGAACACGTATTTTTTCTGAAAGAATTAGCGTATCGGAGAATATGCATCCATGATATTGAATATTTGGAGGCTCAACAGAATTATTGTTTAGTTCATTTACTTATGGATAAGGGGAAAATTATGGTATCTGTTCCAATGTGTGAAGTGTTAGAATATCTTGATCCACATCTTTTTGTACGTATTCATAGATCGTTTACCGTTAACATTGAGCATGTTACAAAGTATGCAAGCAACATGGTTGAGATGGATAATGGCAAGTCAATTAATATCGGAAGGGAATACCGTTGCAATATAAACAACTCTTTTGTGTTAATAGGCTCACGCAAAAGGGTGAAAGAGGGGAAAACAAGAACTGACACTAAATAATTTAAGTTTAAAACAATGCTGTTTAGTGGATGAAACGGTTGTTTAGGTTTTTAGCGTTCGTTTATTACACCTTTTTCCCTTATTTTGTAATGTTCAACGTTGACATGGTGGATACCGAAAAACCAATAATAAACAGAGTAGGACTAAACTAATATTATAATTATGGCAAACAAAAAAACTGATAGTAGGACAACAAACATTTTGTTAGTCCAATGGAGGAAGGAAAACATGACATCACATGTGCAAGCGAGTCGCGACCTGCTGGCTATTGTCATGATGATAGTATCGGCATAGACAAACACGATTGGATGTCGAAACTTGATGGCAATCTCCACATGAGTGAATTGTCTCTGCCTGGCACACACGATTCAATGTCTTTTTATGGTGGCGATAGTGTGCAATGTCAGTCGGTAAGTTTGAGAAGTCAATTAGATTCGGGAATTCGTGTGTTGGATATACGCTGTCGTCATATTGCAGATATCTTTGCGATTCATCATGGTGTCGTTTTTCAAAAGGTTTATTTCGGAGAGGTTCTTGATGTTGTTACCGCATTCTTGCACAAAAACCCAAATGAAACCATTTATATGAGAATCAAAGAAGAGTACAATCCAGATAATACTACTCGTTCTTTTGAAGAAACGTTTAAGCGTGCTTATTGGGAGCCTCGTCCAAATTTATTCTGGAAGCCCACCAACAACAATCCAACATTATCAGAAACAAGAGGGAAAGTTGTCGTTCTTCAAAATTTCACATCCGAAGAGACTTTTGGAATTAAATGGGATTCTGACCACTTCAACATACAGGATGATTATAAGTTAAATACCAACTGGGATTTGTACAACAAATGGACATACGTAAAGGATTTCTTGTATGCTGCTAACAATTCTGACCCATCACAACGAAAGACTTTCATTAATTTTCTTTCGGGGTCAACAGGATCGTTCCCTTATTTCGTTGCAAGTGGACAATCCAGTCACGGAACCAACGATCCTCGACTTCTTACAGGACGTACCACACCAGGATGGAAAGATAGTTGGCCAGACTTCCCCAGAATTGGCTGTTTCCTTGGCATTTGCTCTATCGCCTTTGAAGGTACTAATATTCTGTCGGCAGGAAGAATTGGTAAAGGTAAAGAATTTGACAAATATGTAGGAATGGTAATGTCAGACTTTCCTGGAAAAGACTTAATCAACGCAATTATCAGCCTTAACTGATAGTTTGAATAAAATTTTTGAAAGGAGGTGTGCTAATTAACATAAGTACACCTCTTTATTTTTAATAATAAAAATAGTTGCTTGTGTTTCAAAGAGGAAATATAATTGACTTACAATTATTTCCCCAATACATTATTCACCTCGGTGATGGGGATATTGAGTTGGGCAGCGATTTGGTCGGGAGATGCGCCGAGCGATGCAGAAAATTTAATCATTGCTGCTAACTGATTTTTCTGTTCCTCAATTTGTTTGTGTTGGTCTGCTATCATATCCTTTGCTTCGTTGAGCGCCTCAGTGAGTTCTGCCCGTTCGTAACGGATGCGCTTGAATTTACGCTCCATCTCCTCCTCAAATTCTATCTTGCCACGCATATCTTCATCAACGGTGGCTTTGTAAAGTCTTGTTATCAGCGTTTTATAATCCTCCGACGAATCTTTAAATTCGTCGATGTTTACGTATCGGGGATTGTCTTTGTCGATTATCTGACGTTGGTCAAATATGCTTAGAAGTTTTTCAACGTGCTTTTTGGGCTTGTCGGCTAAGTGCGGTATTTGCACGATGTAAAGGTCGTGTGTAAGTCCGTTGGGAAATTCGTGGTGCTTGGGTATCTCAACTACTTTGCCGTCTAAGTCTTCAAAAATGTATTTGCCTTTTAGGACAGAATATTCCAAACCCTTGCCCAATCCGTGCCCCAAAATATAGATGGCGTAGATGTGCATTGGTTTCAAAATGGTGTATTCTTCGTCCTTGTTGCGGCGTTTTTTGGTGATTTTGATGGTGTTAGCCTCGTTTTGGTATTGACGACCGAGGTATTTCCTGAACCTTACTACCTCTTCCTCGTCAAATGCCTTTTGCAATTCTATCGTTACAACCTCCTCTGCCTTTGTCTTTTGGTCAACTATGGTGGCACAAAAATCCAAACGGACGATTTTTACATCATCTTCCGTTACGATTGTGTAGTCGTTGTTTTTAAGCGAAAGAACTTTTATCTTTTTGTCCAAAATACTGCCTAACAGCACTTTGGCAGCCTTATCGTCCTCCATCAAATACTTAAAAACAGTGTCGTATATGGGGTTGTAGACTTTTACCATAGATGCAAATTGTTACTCGTTTTTATGTTGGCAAATATAATGAATTTCTGTGAAATGCAAAAATTTATTTTAATACTCAATCAAATCAAGACCTCGACTGCGGTAATTTTCCAATGTTTCAAACAAGGTGTTACATTGATTGATGTCAAATATAGGGAAAAATTGGGAGATGGAGAAATATTTTGGGGATTTTTTTAGAAAAAAACACCCGGCAGTTTGACGAATCAGGGACTGTCGGGACTGAACATTGCAAAAATAGGTATGATTTCTATTGTTTGCAAATATTTTGTGTTAAATTTTCATAATTTCCAAGCATTTGCTTTCTACATTGTCCATACCATAGAGTAATCTCTTATAATCAACACCCATCCATAAAAAAAGTGTTTTTATGCGATTGTAGTTAACTTTTGTATAAACATCTGAAATACAAACAGGTCTACCAAAGCATATTGGCTTGTGATGAGCGATTCTGTTTCGGATGTTATTAATATAATCCAATTCCAAAAATATCTTTGAATTGTCAATCCTCATTTGCGGCGTTGACCTCGGTTTGTTTGGAAAAACCGACAGCAAATGTCGCCCGCTCAAACGATACTGCACATTGTTGAACATAAATTTCCATACTCCAAACTCCATTTGGGACAAGAGTTTGGAATGTGAATAATTATTTTCTCTAACCAACTCGTTATATGCTTTCGTAATGATTTTGCGCGTTTGTTCTACACGGTTGTCTGAGTAGAAAATTCCGTTATTAGCAACTGAATCCCTCAACCAATCGTTTCCAAAATATTGGCGCATCACTTTGTCGATTTGATTGCGCAAAACAACTTCAAAGCAACTTATCACCGTAAACATTTCCTGAGAAAGTTTCAGGTTAAGTCGGTAAAGTTTCATTGCTTTGCGTGTATCGTTGCCACATGCGGTGATGTATTTCCGCATTCGGGCAGACGAAATCAAATCTTCAAATTCGGTGTACTTCATATTGTTTACAATTGCCTTTTGAACGGTATAAAGATAATAAGGATTTTTGAAATGGGGGAAAAAGTTTAAACTATTCCCCAAAAACTGTATTCACCTCGTCAACTGGTGCAAATATTTATCTCCAAATTAATTACCCCATCTTTGCATTATTCCTCCATACGAATCCACTCTGCGGTCGCGGAAATAGGGCCAGATGCGCCTTACGGTCTCCATCTGTTTGAGGTCGATGTCGGCATAAACGATTTCTTCTTTGTTTAACGAGGCTTGTGCTATGATTTCGCCCTGAGGACCAGCCACAAACGAACTGCCCCAAAAACAGATGCCTTCGCTGTGCTCTTCGTGTTTTTCAAAGCCCACACGGTTGACTGCCGCCACAAAAATACCGTTGGCAACGGCGTGTCCGCGTTGCACTGCTATCCACGAATCGCGCTGACGGTTACCATCTTCGCCCTCCTCGCTCGGAAGCCAGCCTACTGCGGTGGGATAAAACAGCACGTCGGGACCTTGCATTGCAGTTAACCGTGCCGCCTCGGGAAACCATTGATCCCAACAGATTAGCACTCCAATACGTCCAAACTTAGTGTTGTGAGCCTTGTAGCCGAGGTCGCCTGGTGTGAAATAAAATTTTTCGTAAAAACAGGGGTCGTCGGGAATGTGCATTTTGCGGTAAAAGCCTGCCATTGAGCCGTCGGCATCTAAAATCATTGCGCTATTGTGGTATACGGAGGTGCTGCGTTTTTCAAAAAATGGAACCACTATGGCGCAACCGAGTTGGGCTGCAAGTTTTGAAAAAGTCTGATACGATGGACCGTTTTCCACCTCCTCGGCAAAGTCGAAATAGTCAATGTTTTCGCTCTGACAGAAGTAAAACGAGGAGTATAGTTCGGGCAAACAGATTACATTCGCGCCCTTGCGTGCCGCCTCGGTAATGTACTCAACGCACTTGGCGGTGTTGGTTTGGCGGTTGCCGTCGAGGTTGAGTTGCACTAATGCTATTTTGTATTTATTCATTTTAAAGTATTATCAATCAAAGTTATAAGTTTATCCAAATCCTCTGGGCGGTTGGGGAAGTTGAGATTGTCGATGTCAACGGTGAGGATTTTTCCAAGTTTGTACGACGATGTCCACTTTTCGTATTTTTCGTTGAGGCGGGTGAGGTATTCGGGACTAATGCCCTGCTCGTAAACCCTGCCACGTTTGCGAATTTGTTCCAAAAGTGTTGACACATTGGCTTTTAGATAAATCAACAAATCGGGCGGCGAAATGAGCGAACTCATTTTTTCAAACATTCCGAGATAGTTTTCAAAATCGCGAGTATCCAACAGGCGCATATCGTGAAGGTTTTCGGCAAACACATAAGCGTCTTCGTAGATGGTGCGGTCTTGAATCACGTTGCGTCCCGATTTGCGGATGTCGATAATCTCGCCCAAACGGCTCTGCATAAAGTAAATCTGCAAGTTAAACGCCCAACGCTCCATATCCTCGTAAAAGTTGTTGAGATATGGATTTGCCTCCGCATCCTCAAAATGCGCCTCCCAATTGTAGTGCTGGGCAAGAAGGTTGGCAAGTGTGGTTTTGCCCGAACCAATATTTCCTGCAATTGCTATGTGCATAGTTATCAGTCTTTTATAATATGTTAGAATATAGGTTGAGTAACAGTTTTAATGTTTGGTAAAATTAATAAATAGATTTTATAAAACGGATTTTTCTTGAAAAGATTTGTTTATAAATTTGCAAAAAATTTTTTTTCGAGATGAACACAAACAAAATATTGGTCTCTCCGTCGATTTTGGCGGCCGACCACGCAAATATTCAGCAAGAAATCGAACGCGTTAACCGCAGCGGTGCCGACTGGGTGCACGTAGACATTATGGACGGTGTTTTTGTACCTAATATGTCGTTTGGATTCCCGATTGTGAAAGCCACAAAAAAACATTCGCAACTTCCTTTGGATGTGCATCTTATGATTGTTAATCCGCAAAACTACATTCAGGAGTTCATTAAAGCAGGTGCCGACATACTTACCATTCATTATGAGGCAGTTACGCACCTTCACCGTGCTATCTGGCAAATCAAAAACGCCGGAGTGAAGGCTGGTGTGGCACTCAATCCGTCAACGCCCGTTTCGATGCTCGAAGAAATTATCCAAGATGTGGATATGGTGTTGATTATGACCGTTAATCCTGGGTTTGGCGGACAA
>JAGCVU010000239.1 GCA_017962175.1 Bacteroidales bacterium
AAAAAAAGACCGACTAACACAGCCGGTCTTACTACTCAAAAATCAAACGTACAAGGAAAAACAAAAAATTATATCTTAGTTGAAGACAACGGAGTATCCAATCTTCTTAAAGGGAACCTGAATAAGTTCAGAATATTCGTTGCCTGTCTGTTCCATATCTTCATCGTCGTCGGGGTAATACCAATTGATTACCACGTTGTTGCCCTCTTTGTACAGAGTTTCTAATTTGTTGAATATTTCGAGAAGTATCTTAGAAGATGCTGTGTTGAAATATTCGAGTTTGAGGTTTACCTCGGTGCTTTCGCAGGGGGTTAGTTTATATTCGTCCAACCAATCCATTACAGGCTGATAAAACGCTGTAACGTCAGAAGGAAAAGATTTTCCTGCAAATTCCATCACGCCTGTGTTCGGATTAAGGTCGATTGATGGTGTGTCTAATGCCGCTTCTATTTGGTAGTGTGTCATATTTGTCTTTTCTTAATTTTTTGTTTTGTTGTATGTACATTTGACAAAATGCAAATCCTATGCCAAAGTTCTAATTGTTTTTATTTTTTTTCTATTTTTAATTTACATTTCTTGGTTAATTGAACATACAATATTGTCGGTTTGGTAATCGTCGTTGTTGAGGCAGAAGCGGATGCTGATGTCTTTTTCATCGGCGTGTTGCGGCAGCGCGTAGTAATAAACTACTGTGGCGCGGCGAGTGTGATTATTGAACTCAAATGTAGTTTTTGAATCGAGATTGGCACCATCTATGTTAGGTATTGCTACAAAGTCCTTGATTTGCGAAGGCGAATACAAGTTGATAGTGTAGCATAAAAGTTTGCCGCTATACGATTCAATTACATTCACGTCTTTAATAGTTATCGCCGCATTGTCGAACGATAAAACGCCTCCAATTTTGAGGGCTGAGCCCAACAAAATAATTGATACGATGATTAACCAATTTGCTTTCATTGTAAAGTATACTGTTATATAAACTATATCTTTCACGCTACAAATGTACGAAAATTTTTATATAAAGTTACACTTTAATGAAAAATTTTTATTTTTTTTTGTTTTTTGCTATTTTTTTTGACAAATAGGCAAGTGCTTTATTATCAATTTGTTAATTTAATTTAACTAAATTTATCCCTTTATTTTCGTGCAAAAATCATTCCAACTATTTTATTTTCATTTCTTGCCGAGTGTTTTTTTATAGAGAATTGCATCTTTTAACACTTGGTTTGCGGCGGTAATATAGGGGTCGTTTTGCAGGGTGTAGCGGATTTCGCCTTGTTCGTAGTAGTATCGACGGATAATCTCATATTCAAGTGCTTTTTTAATTTGGCTATCGTATTTGTTTATCTCTGAGTTTTTTATCTGTTTGATAACTTCTTTCAAATCGCCTATTTCCCTGCTTATTTCGGGCGAAGAGAAGTCGTTGGCGGCGGTTTTCTCCAAAATGGCGATTTCTTGGTCGGTGATGGTGTTGTAGTTGGTGAGATTTGCGCCCGCAGACTTCTTCAATTCGTCGATTTCGGCTTGCGAAACGCTAAATTTTTCGGGTTCGGCTATTGCGGCGTTCTTAATGCGGTATTTGGTGGCGTAATCGAAGATTATATTTTTATCTATCAGATTTTCAACTAAATAACTTAATGTGTCGGTTGCCACAGTAATATCGGGCATAATTCCGCCGGCATCTTTCACGGGACGTCCGTTTGCGGTCTTGAAGGTGCGGATAAGCGAATCGGGAATGCTTTCGGCGCGTCCTTGGCTGTTTTTGTGCGAATAGTCGAGTTTTTGTATGCAGCGGCCGCTCGGGATGTAGTATTTTGCTGTTGTAATCTTGCATTTGGCGTTGTAAACAAGGTCTTTGGTGGTTTGCACGAGACCCTTGCCGAAGGTTTTTTCGCCGATAACCACGGCACGGTCTAAATCCTGCAACGCTCCCGAAACAATCTCCGCAGCCGATGCAGATTTGCCGTTTACCAATACCACGATAGGTATTTGGGTGTCCACAGGATTGTTTTCGGCGCGGAAAGTCTTGTTCCATTCCTGCACACGTCCACGCATTGCCACAATGTCCTTGCCCTTGTCTACAAACAGGTTGACGATGTTTACCGCCTCTATTAATAGTCCGCCGGGATTGTAGCGGAGGTCTATAATAAGGTTGGTGATTTTTTTCTCGTTTTTGAGTTTGCTGAGGGCGTCCTTAAATTCGGCGGAGCAGTTTTCGGTGAATCCTGAGAGGTTGATATAGCCTGTGGTGCCGTTGATTATGCCGTAGTAGGGGATGCTTTTTTGCTTGATAATCTCGCGGCGGATTTCCTTGGTAATTTTTTCGCCCTGACGCTCTATTTGGAATTTTACCACGCTGCCCGGCTCGCCTTTGAGCATAAGGTCAATCTCGTCGTTAGACTTGCCTGCGAGGGTGCGGTTGTCGGCTGTGGTGATAACGTCGCCAATGTAGAGGCCGTTTTTTTGTGCGGGCGAACCCTCGATAATTTGCGCGATCACAGCCTTGCCGCCCATCATCTCGATGTCGATGCCTGTGCCGGCGTAATCGCCTGAGTTCATAAACATTACATCCTCCACGAGCGATTCGGGGTAGTATACTGTGTATGGGTCGAGGTTTTCGAGCATCTTGTCCATAGCGGTTTTGATAAGGTCGCCGCTTGAAGTTTCGTCTACATACAAGATTCTGAGGTTTTTAACTAATGTGTGGAAAATTTCGAGATTTTTGATAAGTTCAAAGTCGTCGCCATCGTCGAGCACCTTGAAACTCGCAAAACCCAACAGAGCCGCAGCCAATGTTGCGGCAAGGGTTCGCCGTAATGTTGGTTTCTTCATAACGATATGTATTTTAATGGTTTATTCTTCCTCGTCTTCGTCCCACGCGCTAATCTGCACGCTATCGAGTCCCTCGTTGTCGAAAATTGCCACGAGGTT
>JAGCVU010000240.1 GCA_017962175.1 Bacteroidales bacterium
ATAAATTATGAAATCAAATATGCCCAATCGCATTTTTTCGACAAAGACGCCATTCTCGACCACAAGAGCGGCAACGGTATTTTGAACACGTTGAGGATAAAATTTCCGCAGAACGTCATTATGGACATTGGACATTTTTACGCAAAAAACTATGCAAGCACCTATTCCAATCAAGTATATAATTGCTTTGCAACCGACACGCCCGAAATATCCGTATTTTCGCTCGGCGCATCATATCAAAAATGGTTCGGAAAATATTACGGCAATTTTTATTGCGGCTTGTCGGCACACGCAAGACTTTTCCAAGACTTCATTAACCGCCAATTTTCATATATAGTAAGTGTAAATTTGGTTTTGATTCCGTCTATAAGTTTTACACGGTAATTAATGGAGTAATTACCCCATCACCTCATATTCCGCCAATTCCCAGCCTTTGAAGGCCAAGATTATTGGATGCAATGTCCAATTGTGGTCTTTTGCCTTGGTGGTTAAATCCTTGGCGGCAATCCTTATTTTATTGTTTTGCGTTGACTGCATAGCGATTGACGTTTTCGGATAGTATGCTGCAAAGATAATCTTTTTTCCAAAATTCACAAAACATATCCTGAGATTTCGTATATTTGCCTAAACAAAAACAATTATCAGAATGAAAAGATTATTTTTTACTATTGCTTTGTGCGCGATGGCGTGGATGGCTGAGGCTCAAAGCGTTGAACATCTGCTGCTTGGCGGGTGGAAATTTACCAAGGGTGATATTTCGGGTGCTGAAAAACCTGATTTCAATGATTCCAAATGGCAGGATGTTACTATTCCGCACGATTGGGCTATTTCTGGACCTTTTGATAAAGATATTGATAAACAGGTGGTTGCAATTACTCAAAACGGAGAACGCGAGGCTACCGAAAAAACTGGGCGCACAGGTTCGCTGCCGTGGATTGGCGAGGGTTGGTATCGCACAACTATCAATATTTCTGATAATTACAGCCACGCTGAATTGATTTTTGACGGCGCAATGTCGGAACCTAAGGTATATGTTGAAGGCAAGTTTGCAGGCGCTTGGGCTTACGGTTACACTACATTTGCCCTCGATATTACGCCTTATCTGCCTAAAAATAATGGCAAAATTGCGCAGGGCAAATATTCTGTGGCTGTCCACTTAAAAAACCGTGAAGAATCTAACCGCTGGTATCCGGGTGCGGGATTGTATCGTCCTGTCCGTCTTGCACTTTCGCAAGATGTGGCGGTAAAAACATTTGGCATTTTTGCACGCACCACGGCTATCGAAAACATTAATTCTAACGGCACATCGGCAAAAAGTGCACGAATAACTATAACCACTTCGCTACGTAATGACAACAATCAAAATATCAAGGTGTTACATACCTTAATGAGCAATGGCAATGAGGTTGCAAAAACAGAGGCTTCGCTTTCGGGCAGCGAAAATACGCAGGTTATGGTTGTGGATAATCCTCAACTTTGGTCGCCCGAAAATCCCGCTCTCTATTCGCTTGTTACCAATATTTATTGCAATAGCGAACTTATTGACCAACAGCGTACTAATATCGGTATTAGAAGTATTAGTTACGGTGGCGATGGATTCCGCTTGAATGGCAAACTCACCAAATTTCGCGGTGTGTGCCTTCATCACGATTTAGGTCCGCTTGGTTCGGCGTTTTACAAGGCTGCTTTCCGCCGTCAGGTTACGTTGCTTAAAGAGATAGGCTGCAATGCGATACGCACAAGTCACAATATTCCAGCACCTTGGCAGATGGATATTTGCGACGAGATGGGTATGCTCGTTATGGCAGAATCGTGTGATATGTGGGTGGATGCCAAATGCAAAAATGGTTACGCAATTTTCTTTGAACAGGTTGACAGTCAGTCGCCTAACGCCGATGGAAGGGCTTGGTGGCAGCGCGATTTTGAAAACCTTGTGGTGGTTAACCGAAACCATCCGAGCATTGTAATGTGGAGCATTGGCAACGAGATTCCCGACCAAATAAGTGCTGTGGGACTTAAATATACCAGATTGATACAGAGCCTGATACATTCGCTCGACGACACACGTCCCTGCACTCAGGGCATCGACCGTGGCACCGAGGCTATTGCTTCGGGAGTTTTGCAGGCTACCGACGTTCCGGGTTTCAACTACCGTTTGTATATTTACGACCAAGGACACCAAAACTCGCCAAGTGGATTGCTTTTGGGTACAGAAACTGCCTCAACTATTTCGAGCCGAGGAGTTTACAAGTTTCCCGCAGAAGAAAACCACGGCGAAATGTACAACGATGGTCAGATTTCGAGTTACGACCTTGAAAGTTGCATTTGGAGCAACCTCCCCGACGACGATTGGATGTGGCAAGACAAGGCTCCGTGGGTAACTGGCGAGTTTGTGTGGACGGGTTTCGACTATCTTGGCGAGCCTACTCCCTACGACGATTATTGGCCCTCACGTAGTAGTTATTTTGGAATCTTTGACCTTGCGGGACTTCCCAAAGACCGCGCTTATCTTTACAAAGTGCATTGGGCTCCCGAAAAAAAAACACTCCACGTGCTACCTCATTGGACATTTCCGGGTCGCGAGGGGCAAACAACGCCTGTTTTCTGTTACACCACATATCCCGAGGCAGAGTTGTTTGTAAACGGCAAATCGCAGGGCAGAAAACGCCACATTGATGTTTCGCTCGATGATTACAAAAACGATTTGGAAGAGATGCCTATGCCTTGGGGCGGCACCACAAAGTTTGCCAATCCTAATCCTAAAAACGGCAAAAACCGTCTCGACCGCTACCGTATGCGATGGATGGATGTGAAATACGAACCCGGCGAAATCAAAATTGTGGCTTACGACAAAAATGGCAACAAGGCTGAGGAAAAAATTGTAAAAACCGCCGGAAAACCTCACCACATAGTGCTTGAACCCGACCGCAAAGTGTTGAAAGCCACACCGATAACCGATGGCTACTTTACCGATTCGCCCGATTTGAGTTTTGTTACAGTTTCGGTGGTGGATAAAGACGGCAACCTTTGTCCCGACGCAGCCAACCAACTGACATTCAGTGTTAACGGCTCGGCAAAATTCAATTCGGCCTGCAACGGTGATGCCACATCTATCGAAACCTTCACTAATCCCACTATGAAGGTATTCCACGGTAAATTGGTGGTAGTGGTTGAAGCCAAATCAGCATTACACAAAGGCACAGCCACCCTCACCGTAAAAGGCAGCGGCTTAAAACCCGCAACGGTAAGTTTCAATGTGGAATAAAAGGGTTAAAAGCAAAAACAGAAGCCGCTATTTCAGTGGCTTCTGTCTTTTTTCAGCAAAAAATACGGAATATGTCTTTCAGGAATTTTCCGTGTTGTATAAATAAAAGGATATGTGCTAACTAACCATATATTCTATCTGTTGACGTTTGAGGTTGGATATCAGTTCGTTGTTGATATTTACCCTGTGCGTGCGCGAGTGCATTTTTATGCGGATTTTCTCGTTTTTGGGGTCAAAGATTTCAAAGTTTAACTGTCCCTGCGCCTTTTGATCCGATATGCTGAGGATGCTCTGCATAAACGACGTGTCGATGTCGGTGATGGGAACTTTGAGCGTTATGCCGTGCACCAATTTGTCTTTAACATCATCGAGAAGGTCGATTGATGAAATCTTAAATTCCAACTCGTTGGGATTGTTAAACCTGCCTTGAACCTTGCCTTTGATAAGCACCGCCATACCTTTGATAAAATACGGCTTAAAGGTCATATAATCTTTGCCAAAGAGTGCGAAAGAGTAACTTCCCGAAAAATCCTCAACAGTAAGTTGTCCCCACGGATTGCCAGTTTTGGTGGTACGTTCGGCGGCGTTGGTAACTATGCCAGCCACACGGGTTTCACCGTTGCGTGTGCCAAATTGCGAAAGGTCGGCGAGCTGTTCCATTGTGGCATTGCAGCCGGTTTCGATTTCAAGGCGGAAACGGTCGAGCGGGTGCGCCGAAAGGTAAATTCCCACAAGTTCTTTCTCCTTGTCTAATCTTACAAGGTCGCTCCACTCTTCGCAGTTGGCGGGCATTGGTTTTTTAACCTCAATTTCCACAGCACCTCCAAAAAGTGAATTGCCTGTGCTGTTGCCGCCGCTTTTTATCTTTTGACCATATTTGCCGAGAGCCTCGCTGAATGTAATGCTGTCGCCGATAATGGGTTCGAGAAATTGGCTGCGCTTTAATCCCTCAAACGAATCGAATGCGCCTGCAAGTGCAAGACTTTCAATTGTTTTGCGGTTTACCTGACTGAGGTTTACACGCTCCACAAAATCGTAAATATCTTTAAACGGTCCGTTCTTTTCGCGTTCTGCCACTATGCCTTCCACAGCCGCCTCGCCTACTCCCTTGATTCCACCGAGTCCAAAACGGATTCCGCCGTCGTGAATAACGCTAAAATTGAGGTCAGATTCGTTGATGTCGGGACCTTTTACGTCGATTTTCATAGCCTTGCATTCCTCCATAAACTTTTTCACATCATCGATGGAGTCTTTGTTTCGGGTGAGGTTGGCAGCCATATATTCGGCGGGGTAATGCGCTTTGAGATAGCCAGTTTGATATGCCACCCAAGCATAGCAAGCCGCGTGCGATTTGTTGAACGCGTATGATGCAAATTTTTCCCAATCCGACCAAATCTTTAATAGAATCTTCTCGTCGTGACCGTTTTTCTTTCCGCCTTCGATAAATTTCGGCTTCAAATCAGCCAACATTGCGGCAATTTTTTTACCCATCGCCTTACGGAGCGAGTCTGCCTGACCACGAGTAAAACCTGCCAACAAACGGCTTAGAAGCATTACCTGTTCTTGGTAAACGGTTACGCCGTAGGTGTCTTTGAGGTATTTTTCCATCACCGGAAGGTCGTAAGAGATAGGCTCTTTGCCGAGTTTACGGTTGATGAAGGTGGGTATATAGTCCATAGGTCCCGGACGGTAGAGCGCGTTCATCGCTATCAAGTCGTTGATATTGTTGGGTTTGAGTTCGCGCAAGTATTTCTGCATACCGGGCGACTCAAATTGGAACGTGCCAATCGTGCGTCCTTCGCTGTAAAGTTGGTAAGTGAGTTTGTCGTCGATAGGAATGGCTTCAAGGTCGATGTCGATTCCGCGGTGCTTTTTGATGTTTTTCAATGCCTCTTTTTGCAGCGAAAGGGTTTTTAATCCGAGAAAGTCCATCTTGATAAGTCCCACGCTTTCAACCACGTGACCGTCGTATTGCGTTACCACCACATCTTGTTCGGTGTCTTTATCCTTAATGGTGCAGACGGGTGCAATGTCGGTAAGGTCTTGTGCGCCAATGATTACACCGCAAGCGTGAATACCAATCTGACGGTTGGTGTCTTCAAGGTCTTTGGCGTATTTAAGCATCGACTCCACATTTTCGTTTTGACCTTCGAGCGGAACGTTGAAGTTTTCGGTTTCGGGTTGCTCGCCTTTTACAAGTTGTTGTAATTCAGGAATATATTTGTAGCAAGTACCAAGATTTACCTTAGGCATTTTCTTGGGTACTTCGCCGTCAACAGCCTTCACCTGCCACTCTTCAAAACCACGGTCGGGCACAAGACCCTTGATTTTGTTAACAATGTTGAGCGGAACTTTCTGCACGCGTCCCACGTCGGCAATCGACGATTTGGTAGCCATAGTGCCGTAGGTGATAATGTGGGCCACTTTCTCCTTGCCATATTTTTCGGTAACCCAATCGAGCACCTTGCCACGTCCGTCATCGTCGAAGTCCACATCGATATCAGGGAGCGAAATACGGTCGGGGTTAAGAAACCTCTCGAAAAGTAAGTCGTATTTAAGCGGGTCTATATTAGTAATTTTCAAGCAATAAGCCACCACCGAGCCGGCAGCCGAACCACGTCCCGGACCTACCCAAACATCCAACTCCTCGCGTGCGCCTCTGATATAGTCCGACACAATCAAGAAGTATCCCGGGAAACCCATCGTCTTCATCACGTGGAGTTCAAATTTTATTCGCTCAGCCTGTTCGTCGGTGAGAGTGTCGCCGTAGCGGAATTTTGCGCCTTCGTAAGTGAGTTTGGCAAGATAGTCGGCTTCGAGTTTTATACGGTAAAGTTTTTCGTAGCCGCCGAGTTTTTTGATTTTCTTGTCGGCATCCTCTTTTGAGAGCACCACATTGCCGTTTTCGTCGGTGGTAAACTCGTTGAAAAGGTCTTCTTCGGTAAATTTTTGGCGGTATCCTTCCTCTGTGCCAAAACTTTCGGGAATCTCAAATTTAGGCATAATCGGGTCGGAATCAATGCTATACACCTCCACCTTTTCGGCAATTTCCACAGTGTTGGTTAGCGCCTCAGGAATATCAGAGAATATTGCCTCCATCTCTTCGGGCGTTTTGAGCCATTCCTGCTTGGTGTAGTGCATACGGTCGGGACTTTCAAAATCTGCGCCTGTGCTTAGGCATATCAGTCGGTCGTGAGCCTCGCCGTGGTCTTCTTCCACAAAGTGGACGTCGTTGGTGGCAATCAGTTTTATGTTGTGTTTTCGTGCCAATTCTATCAACACCTTGTTTACCTGCTCTTGCAATTCGTAGGTGTCGGTTGCGGCGTTAGGCTTGTCGGTTTTATGACGTTGAAGTTCAAGATAATAGTCGTCGCCAAAAAGGTTTTTGAACCAAAGTACTGATTCTTCCGCCTTTTCTAATTCGCCATCGAGAA
This sequence comes from Bacteroidales bacterium, assembly GCA_017962175.1. Taxonomy (GTDB): domain Bacteria; phylum Bacteroidota; class Bacteroidia; order Bacteroidales; family UBA3824; genus UBA3824. Next base: position 6,700 of record JAGCVU010000240.1, read on the forward strand.
TATACGAAGGAATTTCGCCGCCCAAGCACGCCGAGCAGCATATAACGCCCTCGTGCCATTTTTCCAAAACATTATGGTCGATACGTGGTTTGTCGTAATAACCGTCGGTGTAGGCAATTGAAGCAAGTTTGCAGAGGCTGTGGTAACCAGTCTTGTTTTTTGCTAATAATATAAGGTGCCAACCGCCGCGGTCTACAATCACCTCTTTGCCCTTTCGTGCGCTAACCACCTTTACAGATTTGTCTTTGTCGTAAAGCGTACGGCGGGCGCAGTAAGCCTCAATGCCTATGATTGGCTTAAACGGCACATATTCAGCCGCCTTTTTTTCCAATTCGGGCAGTTGCTTTTCAAGTTCCGCCTTTTTTTCGGGGTCGGTTTCTTTTTCGATAGATTCTTTACATTCGCTGACAGCCTTTTTGCATTTTCCGTTGATTTTTTTAGCACTGTCCACGAGGTCTTTTATGCCGAACATATTGCCGTGGTCGGTGAGCGCCATAGCGTGCATCCCGGTTTTGAGACACTTATTGATAAGGTCCGGCACTTTCGACATTCCGTCTAATATCGAGTAGTGAGAGTGTACGTGTAAGTGAGTAAATTTATCCATTTTTCCTTGAAGATTTTCCACCGTAAAAATAGTAATAAAATGGAGCAATTAAACGGTTGTGGATAAATAAAAATTGGCACGGATATTTATGCCTGACAATCAGCCAAATAGCATCTCAAAAAATGCTCTTAAATGATTGTTGATAAGTTTTTGGGGATAGGTAAATGCTTGAATATAAGGAAAATAAATAATTACACCGCTAAAAAACCTTTAACATACTGATTTTTGGCACATTTTCACTGCGCGAACGATGTTTCCTTTGCCGATATACTCCACTGAATCAAACAATCGCTTTGAGAAAAATATTCCTCGTCCGTTGAGACATTCGATGTTTTCGGGTGAAGAAGGATCGGGAATTGCCGAAGGGTCAAAGCCATTGCCCTCGTCGGTGATAGTCCACTCGCATTTCGACGGTGAGAATGAATATTCCACAGTTACTTTGCGGTCGGCTAACTTTTTGTTTTTCATACGTTTGCTATAAAGGTCTTCAAGTGTGAAATTTTTCAACATTTCAGACTTTTCTTCAAACGTGATGTCAAGGTTGCCATGTTCTATAGCGTTGGTAACCAATTCAGAAAGACCAATTTCGATGTTGGCTCTTGCATCATCCTCAAAATAATCCGGCGCAATCTCTTCCATCAATCTGTCAACAATTAATCTTGGTGCGTTGATGTCGGTGTCAAATTTCATAATAATCTTGCCAGAGTCAATTACACCATATTTTTGCGAATTTTCGTCGTCGAGTTCAATATGGCTTCCGGCACGTTTGAGCGCTGGTATTAAATCGTTGTCTTGCACAGGTTTGCGGAGATAGTCATTAGCGCCGAGGCGAAGAGCATCTACGGCGAGTCTTTCTGAGCAAACACTCGTGATCATTATGATTATGGTGTTACGGTCGATAGCTCTGATTTTTTGAAGAAACTCAAGACCGGAAATACCCGGCATAACAATATTGCAAACAATAACATCGGGACGGTAATTGAGGTACATATCGAAACCGTCGGCTGCATTTTTTGCTGTTTTGCAGTCGTATCCGGAATACTTCACGAGGTCGTGCAAGTAGTTTCTCGAAATGAAATCGTCTTCTACAATCAGTACTTTCACTTTGGTTTTAGTAAAAGATGGTTAAGTTTAATCGCTCTTTATAACGGAAAAAATCAGATTAGGTTCGTTGCAAAAGTGATAATTAAAAAATCTTTAACTTTAAATAACTGTATACCAATAAATTGAAAAAAAAATAAAAAAAACTGCTGAAAATATTTGACAATTTAAAATTTTCACATTATTTTTGTGATATGATTTTGGAATAAAATGACAAACGAAAAAGAGATATTATTAAACGAATTTAAATCGAAGTTTAAACAGTTGGTTGCAATATGCGACCGTCTGCGAGATGAGAATGCTTCGCTCAGAACCAAGAAGGAATCGCTCGAAAAAGAGTTGCACGAGCGTAACAAAGATCTGACCGAGCTAAATTCAAAATACGAGAACTTAAAAACGTTGAACTCCCTTATTTCGGGCGACAACACACATGACACCAAAATCAAGCTGAACAGAATTGTGCGGGAAATAGACAGGTGTCTGTCCCTTATCGACAGCAATCAGACAAAATAAGATATAAAGTTTAACAGGTAAATGGACGAGAAACAAGCTATAACGGTAAACATCGATGGTCATCAGTATCCGATGAAGATCAGGCGCAGCGAAGAGGAGATGATCCGCAAAGCAGTGCTTCAGATCAACGATAAACTTATGCTCTACAAGCAGAAGTTTACATCGTACAAGGAATATGACTTTTTGGCTATGGTTTGTCTCGACTTTGCCACAAAATATTTAAACAGCGAAAACACATCCGACGATACTGAGTTCCTTGGCGAACTTAAACTATTGTCTGGCGAAATAGACGATTATATCCAAAAGTCCGACGTTCTTTAATATACACTATATATATTATTAAGGTGATTTTATTCACCCCAAAGATATTGCCCGCATCATTTCTTTAAGAGGTTTGAAACTCAACACTAATAAATTTAGGTGTAGGATTCAGTCTGCGTATAACAGGCCTTAATATCGCTTCGGTGGTATCAGAGCTTGCTCTGCATTGGACGTTAAAAACAGAAGACCTGCATCGCCCATGTTCATCAGGGGTTTCTTAAACAATTATTGTGAATGGTGCGGCTTTTTTTTAATTTAAATTTTAAAACTTTTTTAAATGGATAACTTATTAATAACTATTTGCATCGCAGTTGTAGCACTTTTGGCGGGGTATTTTATTGGATACCACCTCAAAATTAAGGCCGCCGAAAAGAAAGCAAAAGACATTGTGGACGACGCCGAAAAAGACGCTGAGATTATAAAGCAGAAAAAGATTTTGCAAGCTCAGGACGAGGCTCACAAGTTGAAAGCTGAGGCAGAAAGAGTTGCAAACGAAAAAAACAACCGTCTTACGCAGTGGGAACAAAAACTCAAACAAAAAGACAACACCGTTAACCAGCTGCGCAACGACTTGACTAAGAAACAAAAAGAGGCAGAAACCAAAAAAGCAGAATGCGATTCACTCAAAGAAAATCTCGACCGTCAATTAGAAAAAGCCGAGGTTAAAAACAAAGAACTTGAAGAAATGCACCGCAAGGCCGTAGAAAATCTCGAAGCCATTGCCGGTATCTCTGCTGCCGAAGCCAAACAACAGTTGAAAGACAACCTCATTGCCGAGGCTAAAACCGAGGCTCTGAGCCTTCAAAACGATATTATCGAAGACGCCAAAATGGCTGCGTCGAAAGAGGCTAAAAAGATTGTAATTCAGACCATTCAGCGTGTTGGAGCTGAAACCGCCATTGAAAACGCCGTTACAGTTTTCAATATCGACAACGACGAAATTAAGGGTCGCATTATCGGTCGCGAGGGTCGCAATATTCGCGCTCTTGAAGCCGCCACTGGTATTGAAATTATCGTTGACGACACCCCAGAGGCTATCGTGCTTTCTGGTTTCGACCCGGTACGCCGCGAGGTTGCTCGTCTTGCTCTCCACCAGCTTGTTACCGACGGACGTATTCACCCCGCACGTATCGAGGAGGTGGTTGCCAAAACCAAAAAGCAGCTCGAAGAGGAGATTGCCGAAGTGGGCAAACGCACTTATATCGACCTTGGCGTTCACGGTCTGCATCCCGAACTTGTACGTTTGATTGGTAAGATGAAATACCGTTCATCGTACGGTCAGAACCTCTTGCAGCACTCGCGCGAAACCGCAAACCTCTGCGCTGTGATGGCATCGGAACTTGATCTTCCTGTAAAAGCTGCCAAACGCGCAGGACTTCTTCACGATATTGGTAAGGTGCCGGACGACGAACCCGATTTGCCGCACGCAATTGTGGGTATGAAACTCGCCGAAAAATACAAAGAGAAACCCGAAATCTGCAACGCCATTGGTGCTCACCACGATGAGGTGGAAATGACTTCGATCATCGCTCCCATCGTTCAGGTTTGTGACGCTATTTCAGGTGCTCGTCCCGGTGCACGTCGCGAAATTGCTGAAAGTTATATCAAACGTCTTAAAGGTCTTGAAGACCTTGCCCTCTCCTACCCTGGCGTACTCAAAACTTACGCTATTCAGGCAGGTCGCGAACTCCGTGTTATCGTTGGCAGCGACAAGGTTACCGACCAAGAGGCAGAAGTACTTTCATCTGATATAGCTAAGAAGATTCAAACCGAGATGACCTATCCCGGTCAAATCAAAATCACCGTTATCCGCGAAACAAGGGCGGTTAACTATGCCAAGTAGAATAATTTGTTCATAGATAAAAAACCGACGGATTCGCAATGCGAGTCCGTCGGTTTTTTTGTTAATTAACCTCTTCCATCAACTCCAAATCCGCACCCCTAAACACCATCGCAATCTTGTGTAAGGTGGTATTTTCGGTAAAGTTTTTAACCTTTTCGTCGGTAGCATAGACCTCTAATTGAGCCTTTGCCTCGGCGAATTTTTCTTGGGTTTTCTCAGGCTTTTCTTTGGTGCTAATGTATTTGAACTCAATGATGTAACTATGCTGCACATCGCTAACGTGACGGTCGGGCATTAAGAAAATGTCGCAGTAGCCGTGGTTGCACTCCAATTCGGGACACATTAAATAATAAGGCGCAAGATTGAGGTACGCCATAAAGTATCCCTGAATGTTGCGTTCGCCCTCTGCGGCATTGCGTGTTGACGATGCTTTACTGTACGACGTGGCTATGTATGTTAACATTTCTTTCCATTCGCCAAGTATCGCTGCGTTGGCAAATTGAATCTCCAATTCGGCGATGTTGACAGCCGCCGCCTTTGGGAATCGACTGCGAATATAAGTGTAAAACTGTTTGCGGATGTTGTTGTTTGGGATGCGGAGTTTCAACAACGCACCAAAACCGCCGCAAATCGTCAACATTCCGTAATAATACATCAACGAAATGAAATTTTCATCTTCAAGAATGTTGATTGCCGCGAAATGTTCCTTGACGTGACCGAGTATAAAGTCTGAGCTTACCGCCTTGTTAATGAAACTGTTACGGTAATCATTACCCATCTCTTGCTCGATTTTCACAAGGTGGTCGAGTTTGCCGTAGTCTATCATCGTGTTTGGCGCGGTCATATCTTCGGGGAATTTGCCATCTTGCATATAACGGTTAAGATAGTACATCACCATCATACCGTTGTACATCGGCGGTTCGTTTGCTTCAAAACTATTGGATGAAAAATAATAGTTGTCGCACCACGGTTTGATAGTGGAGATGATAAAGTCGGTCTGTTGCGCTAAATCGCCTTTAATTTTACCTACCGAATGATAGTATTTTATCATTTCCTTGACGTCAACTTCCGAAAAACCAAGCATTTGGTTAAGTTCTTGATACTGCGAAATATACGACGCAATATTAAAACCGCTCGTGAGGTCTTCTAACGTTACAGGCGACACACCAGTAAGGAAAATTCTCTCAAAATTGCCCTTGAATTTCTTGAACAGTTCGCGGTAAAAACCCTCGCCGTGAGTGATTGCAGTGTACATTTCCTTGCCGTGGAGGGAAAGAATTGTGTTGGTGAAATTGTCGTACTCGTCAACAATGAGGTAAAGTGGAATTTTTTTGAGAGCCGCCATCGATGTTACGTAAGTCAATCGACCTGATGCGTTATCGTATTTTTTAAGCCCCTCCAAATAATCATCGTCATAAGCCTCAGCATATTTTTTTGCAAACTTTTCCAACTGAACACAGCAATACTCATTGAATTTTTCCTCAACTTTTTCTACCTTGCCGTCCACCTGCGAAAAATCAAGTTTCAGCACCTGATAGAAAGCCCTGCGCTC
>JAGCVU010000241.1 GCA_017962175.1 Bacteroidales bacterium
TTCGTCGGCAAAGTCGATTTTTACGCCATCGATGTCGGTGATTTTTTCGTTTTGCGCTTTGTAATAAGCCTTTACGCTTTCGAGCACTTTGTCAACATTGATGTCGGGGGTAAGTTGAATCTTGTTTTTGCTCATAAAGTAGGCGGGATAGGTTTTGCGTAGTTCCGAAACCTTCATTTTTTTCTTGGCTAAATATGTGAGAAACAGAGCAATACCGCAAATAGAATCGCGTCCGTAGTGGAGTTTGGGATAGATAACTCCGCCGTTGCCTTCGCCGCCAATAACGGCTTTGGTGCGTTTCATTTCGGTAACCACATTGAGTTCGCCCACAGCGGCGGCTGTGTATGTGCATCCGTGACTTTCGGTAACGTCTTTGAGTGCGCGGCTCGACGAAAGGTTCGAAACCGTGCTACCTTTGGTGTGCTGCAAAACATAGTCAGACACAGCCACAAGGGTGTATTCCTCTCCAAACATTTCGCCATCTTCTTGCATAATGGCAAGGCGGTCAACGTCGGGGTCAACTGCAAATCCTACATCGGCCTTGGTTTTTAAAACGGCTGCCGAAAGGTCGGTGAGATGGTCTTTGAGCGGTTCGGGGTTGTGGGCAAAATGTCCGTCGCAAGTGCCGTTGATGATCGAATATTTTTCTACGCCCAATGCTTTGAACAGTTTTGGGAGAATGATTCCGCCCACCGAATTGATAGTGTCGGCGCATACAGTAAAGTTTGCTTTGCGTATTGCCTCCACGTCTACAAGCGGAAGGTTGAGTGTGCGCTGAATGTGAACGTCTTCAAAACCTTCAACAGTGCGTATGGTGCCAAGTTTTTCTACTTCGGCGTATGTGGCCTGAGTATCAACCTTTTCGCTAAAATCTATAATAAATTTTCCGTCGGCAGCGGTAACAAATTCGCCGTTGTGGTCGAGGAGTTTGAGGGCGTTCCACTGAGTAGGATTGTGGCTTGCGGTGAGGATAATTCCGCCGTCGGCTTCAAACTCTGTTACAGCCATTTCGGTGGTGGGAGTGGTGGCGTAGTCGATGTCGATAACATTTACGCCGCAGCACGATAAAGTGCCTATAACCAATTGTTTAACAGTTGCACCCGAAATTCTTCCGTCGCGACCCACTACCACGGTGTATTCCTCTTTATTAGATTGATTTTTAAGCCATATGGAATAGGCTGTGGTAAATTTTACAATGTCGATTGGGGTGAGGTTTTCGCCGCAATTGCCGCCGATAGTACCTCTTATGCCTGAAATTGATTTGATTAGTGTCATATATTATAAATGTGTGGTTTATTTATTTGATGGCAAAAGTAATAATATTTGCCCAATAACAAAAATAGATTTTGGCTGCCTGAAACCAAAATTTTTTTTACCTTTGCAACAAATCATTTTACTACTTATCACTTTATTTGAATAAATATTTATGAAAAAATTTGTTGTAACTGCGCTTGCTGCACTGTTGGTTTCGGGTGCTGAGGCTCAGAATAAACTGTATGCCGACGAGTTTCCTATCGGCGATGTAACCCTTTTGGACGGAGTGTTGAAAAAAGCCTGCGACCTTAACGTGCAGACTCTCTTGAAATACGATTGCGACCGTCTTTTGGCTCCTTATCTCAAAGAGGCTGGATTGCAGCCCAAGGCTAAGCCGTATCCCAATTGGGACGGTCTCGATGGTCACGTGGGCGGACATTACCTCACCGCTATGGCTATCAACGCTGCTCAGGGCAATCAGGAGTGCCGCCGCCGTATGGAATATATGATCGACGAACTTGAAAAATGTGCCGACGCCAACAATAAAAACCACGCTTCGTGGGGTCGCGGATATGTGGGTGGAATGCCCAACAGCGAGGGCGTTTGGACTAAATTTAAAACTGGCGACTTTGGTGCTTATTTTGGCGCCTGGGCTCCGTTTTACAACCTTCACAAGATGTTTGCCGGTTTGCGCGACGCGTGGGTGTATTGCGGCAACGAAAAAGCCAAAAACCTTTTTATCGGTTTCTGCGATTGGGCTGATGACCTTACTGCCGCCCTTTCCGACGACCAAATGGAGCAGATGCTCAACAACGAGCACGGTGGTATGAACGAGGTGATTGCCGATGCTTATGCCATTACGGGCAACAAAAAATATCTTGTTTTGGCGCAGAGATTTTCGCACCGTAGATTGTTAACGCCTATGAGTCAGCGTCAAGATTGCCTCGACAATATGCACGCTAATACCCAAGTGCCTAAGGTTGTGGGTTTTGAACGTATTTCGGAACTTTCGGGCAACGAGCCTTACCACAATGCAAGCCTTTATTTTTGGGATATTGTTACTGGCGAACGTTCGTTGGCTTTTGGTGGCAATAGTCGCCGCGAACATTTTCCGAGCCGCGAAGCCTGCACCGACTTTATCAACGATATCGACGGTCCTGAAAGTTGCAACACCAACAATATGCTCAAACTCACCGAAGACCTTCACCGTCGCAATCCCGAGGCGCGTTTTGCCGACTATTACGAATTGGCAACTTTTAACCATATTCTTTCGTCGCAACATCCTCAGCACGGCGGATACGTATATTTTACCCCCGCCCGTCCGCGCCATTACCGCAACTATTCTGCTCCCAATGAGGCTATGTGGTGCTGCGTGGGCACAGGTATGGAAAACCACGGTAAATATGGTCAGTTTATCTATACTCACGTTGGCAACGCTTTGTATGTTAATTTGTTTGTAGCCTCAGAACTCAATTGGCGCGAAAAGGGAATCATCGTCCGTCAAGAAACTCAGTTTCCTTACTTCGAAAACAGCCGCATAACCATAGCCAATGGCAAAGGCAAGTTTCCGCTATTGGTGCGTTACCCGGCGTGGGTTAATCCCGGAGAATTTTCGGTAAAGGTTAACGGACAGCCTGTGGAAATTATCAGCGGTCCCTCGTCGTATGTGGCTATCGACCGCAGTTGGAAAAAAGGCGATGTGGTAGACATCACTTTCCCTATGCACAACAGTATCAGTTATTTACCTAACGTGCCGCAATATATAGCATTAATGCACGGTCCTATTATGCTTGGAATGAAAACCGGCACCGAAGACCTTGCTCACCTTGTGGCCGACGACAGCCGTTTTGGTCAGTACGCTTCGGGTAAAAAACTCCCTGTTAACGAGGCACCTATACTTATCAACAATAATATCGACCAAATTGCTTCGCAGTTGAAACCCGTTAGCGGAAGTCCTCTGCACTTTACTTTGGAAACCAAGATGGTGAACGGAATAAAAGGCGAGTTGCAGCCGTTTTTTGAAATTCACGATTCGCGTTATATGATGTATTGGCTTGCCCTTTCGGAGAAAAACTACCAAGGATTTCTCGACCAACTTGCCCGCGAGGAGCAGGAGCGTCAGGCTTTGGAGGCCCGCACAGTGGATAAAGTTCAGCCCGGCGAGCAGCAGCCCGAAACCGACCACAAGATGGAAACCGACAATTCGTACACTGGCAACAACAATGATGTTTTTTATCGCGATGCAAGCGACGGACACTATTTCAGTTACCTGATGCAGACAGGTGGACGCACCGACCTTTCGCTCCGTATCAAATATTGGGGCGTGGGCGAATGGAAAAGTCACGAATTTGACATTTTTGTAGACGACGTGCTTGTAAAATCGGTAAACAACACCGGCAAATACCGCATTTCGGAGTTTAAATACGAAATTTACGAGATTCCCGCCGCCGTGCTCAAAGGCAAAACCCAAGTAAGAGTAAAATTTGTAGCCCATCCGCACCGTCAGATAGGCGAAATTTACGGAGTAAGATTGGTGAAGGGAGAATAGGTTTTTTAATACTTTTTTTATTACCTTTGCCCCGCTTAAAAATCAAAAATACATTAAAGTGTCATATTTAGATGAATTAAACCTGCCTCAGCGCGAGGCTGTGGAATATATTGATGGTCCGGCGCTCGTGATTGCTGGCGCGGGTTCGGGCAAAACAAGGGTGCTCACTTACAAGATTATGCACCTTATCGAAAACGGTTTTCAGCCGTGGAACATCCTTGCTATCACCTTTACCAACAAGGCGGCGCGAGAGATGAAAGAGCGTATTGCCCAAAAAATCGGCGAACAAAAGGCGGCGCAACTTTGGATGGGTACTTTCCACTCTATCTTTTTGCGTATTTTGAAAGTGGAGGTGGAAAATACCGACTATCAAAAAAACTTTACCATTTACGACCAAGCCGACGCTCGTAATGTGGTTAAGGGCATTATCAAAGAGATGAAACTCGATGATAAAACCTACCCCGTAAACGACATTGCGTCAAGGATTTCGTCGGCAAAAAACAGTCTTATTCCCCCAAATGCGTATGCTACGAGCGAACTCTATGCCGACGACTGCAATTCGCGCCGCAACTATACCGACAAAATTTATATGCAATATGCTCGTAAGTGCCATCAAGCCAATGCGATGGACTTCGACGACCTTTTGCTCCAAACTTATATCCTGTTTAGCAAACACCCCGAATTGATAAAAAAATATTCCGACAGGTTTAAGTATATTCTTGTAGACGAGTATCAGGATACCAACTCGGTTCAGTATATGATAGTCAAGGCGTTAGGCTCGCTTCATCATAAGGTTTTTGTGGTGGGCGACGATGCTCAGAGTATCTACTCTTTCCGTGGTGCGCAAATCGAAAACATCCTCAACTTTAAGCGCGACTACAAGGAGGCTAAGATTTTTAAACTTGAACAGAATTACCGCAGCACGCAAACCATAGTCAACGCCGCTAACACCGTGATTGCCAAGAATACACGTCAGATGAAAAAGGATACTTTCTCTGAAAACGAATGTGGTAACAAAATTCGCGTTATAGAATCTGCCGCCGACAACGAGGAGGGTTTTCTTTTAGCAGCCGATATTCTCAAAACTATCAATCGTGACGGATTGAATTTCAGCGACTTTGCCCTTCTTTACCGTACCAATGCACAGTCGAGAATTTTGGAGGAAAGCCTTCGCAAACGGTCAATTCCTTACAAAATTTACGGCGGAATGTCGTTTTACCAACGCAAAGAGATTAAAGACCTTATTGCTTACCTTCGTTTGCTTGTCAACGGCAATGATGATGAGGCATTTAAACGCATTGTTAACTATCCTAAGCGCGGAATCGGCGACACCACTATGGACAAAATTTCGCAAATTGCCACCCAACGAGGATTGAGCATTTGGAACACTGTGGCACAGATAACTCAGTTAGACCCAAGTATTTCGGCTCGTACTGTGAATGCTTTGGCGGGTTTTATGAAAATGATTTATCAATTTAAGTTGGATAGTCAAAAACCTGATTGCGACGCCTACAAAATTGCAATGCAATGCGCCTCTACGAGTGGAATGTTGGCAGATCTTTTTGCCGACAAA
>JAGCVU010000242.1 GCA_017962175.1 Bacteroidales bacterium
CGGTTGGAGGCTATGCCCATTTCCACCATTTTGGCAACAATGGCTTTGGCGCGTTGCTCCGAAAGGGTTTGGTTTGACGCTGCATTGCCGGTGTTGTCGGTATGTCCCTGAACCTCAAATTTTAGGTCGGGATTCTCGTTCATAAGTTTAACAATGCGGTTGATTTCGCCCATAGATTCGGGTTTGATGGTAGATTTGCCAATGTCGAAAGTGATGCCGTAGGTGATAATTTTGCCGTCGGTAGACATACGGTCGTAAAGCGGCACTGCGCCCTTGGCAATGCGGACGTTTTTGATGAAGAATACGGCGTCGTTTTGATTACAGCCAATCCAAAAGTAAGTCGGCTTGGCGGCGTTGGGAATGTTAACCACTCTGCGCTCGTCGAAATACACCTTGTAGGCGCGTTTGTTGAACGAAATTGCCACGTGATGCCAAGCACTAACTGCCACACCATCGAGACGTGCATCGCCGCTACGGGTTTCATCACTATTTGGCACAGGCCAATTGTAACCGAAATATGCATCGTTTAATGTAGTTTTGGCATCCTCATTGGTAGAAACCTGATGATGAAAACTAAAACCGCCATTATCGCTTCTAATTTTGTCGCCGTGAGGCAGGTGAGTAGTAATTTGCCAACTATGAGGATTGAATGCGGTATTATAATCAGGACCATAAACAATGTAAACATCGTACTCAATAGTAAACTGGTCGGTGAGATAGGGCTTGTTGTCGTTGAATAGCGGAGTGATTTCGCCATCGTCGGAAAGCGAGATGCACTTTACACCGTTGAGTTCGGCAATCTGCGCATAACCGCCAAAAACGTCCCATTTTGAGGGGAACTCTCCTATCTGCTCGTTGGCTTGATCATCCTCAAAGATGATTTCGTCGCCAGCCACAAAGTCGTAACTGTTCCACGAAATCTGCGCCTTGGGATTGCGGGGGTCGCTTTTCGGAGCATTGTTGTCTACTTGGTTTTCCGACCCGTTGTAATCATTATCGTTGCTTTGATTGTTTTTACCCTTGTTAGAATTTTTGTCTTTGTTTCGTCCGGGGTTCATAGCGTTGTCAACGGCTTGTTCGGTTTTGCGCTCCACATTGTCTTCAACTGTGCGCTTGGCGGCGTTTTCGGCTTTTTCTTTAAGGCGGTCTGCCCAATTTTGCGCGTCGGCAGATGAGCACACCGACACAAGCGCAACTGCGGTCAAAAGTGTTGATATCTTCATAGTTGTAGCATTTTGGTTAAAAAATAGATTAATTGTGTAGGCATTAACGTCCTATAACAGAAAAAGTTGTTGTTCATTATGTTCAGGATTAAGACTTGATTAATCACCTCAACTAATAGTAATAAAAATCGGCTCAAAAAATCAAAATTTTTGCTGTTATTAGTTACTATTTGGTCCGATAATCAAAGAAAAATAGGTATATTTGCACCGATTCAATAAAATGGCAATGGACACTTCAAGAGAAATATTACAATTTTTGCATTATAACCCACAGTCTTCGCGCGAGGAAATTGCAAATGGAATCAAGTTTGACGGCAGCGACACCACTCTCAAACGAATCATTGCGTCATTGGTACAAAATAGCAATGTTGTGGTAAACGGCAAAGCGCGTGCTACACGTTATGAACTATCACCTCAGGCTCGTTTGCTTATGCCTCTAAACCTTGATACATATTTTGAAAAGGATATTGACGAACGCCAGATACAGACATCTTTCAATTTTGAACTTATCAAGGAACAACTGCCAAAGGTTACGATTTTTACCCCAGACGAAAGTGCGCATCTCAAAGAATTGCAGATAGTATTCCGCAAACATCTTGCTGAAATGTCTGAAAATGAATACAAAAAAGAGATGGAACGCCTTGGAATAGACCTAAGTTGGAAATCTTCGCAGATAGAAGGCAACACTTATTCCTTGCTTGAAACAGAGCGTCTACTTCGCGAAAGCAAAACTGCAAGCGGCAAGACCAAGGAAGAGGCGGTGATGTTGCTCAACCACAAAGATGCGCTCCGTTTTATATTAGACAATCCCGACTATCTTAAAAAACTATCAATAAGCAATATTGAAGATATTCACACATTGCTCACCAAGGATTTATCGGTTGACAGAGGCATCAGACACCGACGCGTAGGCATTTCGGGTACTAACTATCATCCGCTCGACAATGAGTTTCAAATACGTGAGGCAATGCGCGATACGTGCACATTGGTCAACGGCAAGGAGGATGTTTTTGAAAAAGCGTTGCTAACCCTTGTTTTGTTGTCGTACATACAGGCATTCAGCGATGGCAACAAGCGCACTGCCCGTATCGCGAGCAATGCTATTCTGATAGCAAACGGTTATTGTCCGCTGAGTTTCCGTAGTGTTGACAGCATAGACTACAAAAAAGCAATGCTCATTTTTTACGAGCAGAACAATCTTTACGCCTTCAAGCAAATCTTCATCCAACAGTTTGAATTTGCTGTAAAGGAGTATTTTTGATGTTTTTTTTGAGATTCGGATGCGCAGATTTGATTTTTTTTTATATTTGTAAAAAACAATCAAACACCCCACCCCTATGCACAGAATAACAACCCGCATTATTGCTACGGCAATGCTATTGATGCCATTCGCCGCATCGGCTCAAAACACCTACGTGTCAAAACCCGCTGCCGACCTCATCTCGTCGGGACACTACTTCATACGTTTCGACGGCAAGGTGCACGACCCCGAACAAAATACCGACATCAAAATGCAGATTGCCACCGCGGTAAAAGACGGCGTTTCGTGCACATTCAACGAAAGTGCCGACGCCCTCACGCTCAATACCGCCAAAGGCACGTTTATGCTCGATGTCAAAGCCAAAACCTACCGAGTGATTAATCAAACTAATCAAACTTTTAATATCGGCAGGCTGACGTTTCAAAAGCAAGGCACTTGCAAACTCAACGGCAAAGATTTCTATTTCGACGAATACCGCTCAACCTTAGGCAATAAGGTGCGCTTTTTTTACAATTCTACCAAAATAACCGCTGTGGATTTTGGTGCGCCAGAAATGCCCGTGGTGAATATCAGCACGTTAGACAAAAAAATTCCGCAAAATATGATACTCTGCCTATCGCCCGAATGGAAATCGTCGGGAGGCGGTGCAGGTGGCGTGCCCAACAATATGCAGCAGCAGATTATTGAGCAAATGCGCAAAGAAATCGACCCTAACGACCTTCCCCCGGGAATGACCGTTGACGATATGATAAATATGGCTCTCGGCCGTATGAACGGAGGTGCGGCTCAAAATCGTCCTACAACGCCTGCCATTGAACCGCCAAAATGTGCCCAGCCTTACAACGACCCGTCGCCGTCGAACGATTTGGCAGACCCAACATCGTATAGCAATATCCAAATCACTGACATCAAGTATCTTACCACTCCTGTGTATGCGTCAAAATTTTCAAAACCAAAAACACAAGGCGTGTTCAATCCGTCGATGGAGGTTACCGAGGAGGGGGTAAAACAACAGTTGCAAGCACTCGACCAGAAATTTGCCAATATGTCGGTAGAGCAAATCGAAAAGTATATGACACAAGCCTCGTCCGACATTATGACAGCCATTCAATTCAACCTTGTTAACGGATCTCTTATTGAATACTCGCTTGCATTGTGCGTGGTGAATCCTACTGCGCTCAACTACAACAACGCCGGTATTTTGATGGCTTACAAGGGCGAAACCGAAAACGCCAAAGACCTATTTATGCAGGCTCTCGCTATCGACAACCAAAACGCTATTGTTCAAGTAAATTTGGCTAACTATTACCTCGAAAAAGGCGATTTGATCAACGCTCGCAAATATGCCGAGAACGCACTTTCTACTCAACCCGATTTTGGCGAGGCATACCAAATACTCACTGGCGTAAATATCAAAGAAAACAAGTTTTACGAAGCCACCACAACATTGTTTAAAAGTGCCGAGACCTTTTTCAACGACATTACGGCTATGCAGTTTTTCTCGCTCATCTACAACTTAAAGGTAGAGCAGCATAAAGTGGCAAAAAACCCCTCCTACCCCTATATGAACGTGGTTAACAAGGTGTTTACCAAAGAAAACCTCGAAAGCCTTACCCGAGCCACCAAAGCAGGCGGAGTATCTAATGGTCAGGACGTTATCCAAAATATGAAAGAATTTTCTTGGCCCGTCAACAATGCTGAAATTTGGCAACTTCACGAATCGTATCTCAGCAAATCAAACCACAAAGTTTCCAATGCCCTCACCAAACTCAACGAACGCAACAAAGAGGTGATGGATCAAGACCGTTACGCAATACTCTACTACGAATCGATGGGTATGCAAAACGTTGACAAAGAACTTGAACGCACCGAAGGAATTATCAACCAATTGTCAGAGAAAAACGTTTCGCTGCATTTACCAGAACTCGATATGTACCAACGAATTAGCAATCAAATGGCAAACGACAACGAGGTAATCTACTACCCCGACGCCCGTCAGTTTTGGTGCTTAAAAATGTGGGAATGTTACTACGAAATAATGCTCCAATACCACGAAGGCTTTTGGTACGACCCCGAAAAGGGCAATCCTGTTAACTATCCTGCCATTTATCCCGCTATGAATAGCAAGTTTAAAGCCTTGGAAAACAACCTCGAAATTGCATTCAACAACCACAAAAAGCGTCTCGAAGAGATAGACAAGGATCTGGCAAAATGTTTAGAAAAAGCCAAAACCGAACGTGGACAAGTACGCTGTCAAATAAACGCCGCTCAACAAAAAATGGATGCCGGCGAAATCTACGTAAGAGGAAAAGTGCAAAGTCACTACATCGACATAATGCATCAATACAAAGAGTGTTACAACCTCGAAATTAAACCAACACTTGAAGAATGGTGGCAAAAGACAATTGCTATGGGAGCATATTGCGACAAATACGCAGTAATGGAATATTTTGAAAACGATGTTCTCCACGCTGCCAACATTTCGTGGCTCGACAATAATTACCGCAAGGCTTGGGAAAACGGCAAAATGATTCAAAACAATTGGGACCTTTGGGTAGAACGTCCTCGCCGCGAACGCGATAGTCTATACGAAATACTTGCCGAACTTCCGCCCGACCCTCCGCAACCTCCTCAGCAAATGAGCGCAGGCGGTTCCGACGGTCTCGGCACAGGCGACCATTACCTCAAAACCTACGGCGAAAAAGAAAGACCTTGGATCGAAGTAGGATTCGACGCTGGTCCGCTCGGCAGAATTGGTCTCCGCCGCGAATCCAATGGCGACATATCTATCACCAACGAGGGCAACGTATTTACAGGCACCAACAAAAAATGGAATCTCTCAAACGGTGAAACCACCACCACAGGCTACCTCACCCTTGCCGACCAACAAAGAATCAAAGACAAAGGCGGATTCACCAGCCGCGTTGCCGATTATATGTCGCAAAAAGCCGAAGGTGTGCCTCTAATAGGCAGAGTGATAGCCGCCGCCAAAAACCACTCCGAAGGAACGGGATTTCAGCCATTCTTGGGAGAAAAAAGCGGACAGCACACCGCCATCACCACCGATGCCAACGGACATTTCACCGGCTC
>JAGCVU010000243.1 GCA_017962175.1 Bacteroidales bacterium
TGTACTTGAAAAGTTAAAATAGAATGGGAAACACTGTTTTGATATATAGAGACATTGAGCCAAATGTCGGAATAAATGTCGGAAGAATGTCGGAAGAAAGTACATTGGGAAACGACAATGTCCTAAATAATGTCCTAAATAATGTCCTAAATAACAGATTCCTGAAAAGTGGCCTGAAAACTACGGTAAAAATGCTTAGGATTGTATTAACCTCTAACCCCATTTAACATTATGATTACCAATAATTTCAAAAATTCTGAAATCGGTTATATCCCTAACGATTGGGATGTAAAAGCGTTAGGGGAGATTGCAGAAATACTTAATGGTGATAGAAGTGAACGGTATCCAAAAGACAACGAGATTTGCGATCAAGGTGTGCCGTTTATAAACGCAGGTCATATAACCAACGGGAAAGTAGATTTTTCTAATATGGATTATATCTCTACTCAAAAATATAATTCTATGAGTGGTGTTAAACTACAAAAAGATGATATTCTTATTTGTTTAAGAGGTTCTTTGGGTAAAAATGCTAAAATAAATTTCTCTAATGGAACAGTTGCCTCTTCGTTATGTGTTATCAGAACAAACAAGGCTGATGTTGATTATTTATTGTTTGTTTTTAACTCCTATTATTTGACTAATTTTATTAAAGAAGAAAATAATGGTAGTTCACAACCCAATTTATCAGCCACCAATTTGTTATCTTTTCTTCTTCCCCTTCCCCCTCTCCCTGAGCAACGCCGCATTGCCGCTGCGCTGTCTGACATCGACGCGCTTATTGATAACCTCGATGCCCTTATCGACAAAAAAAGGCTTATCAAACAAGCAACTATGCAACAATTACTTTCCGGTAAAAAAAGAATCAACGGGTTTAACGATAAGTGGGTGGAGAAAAAGTTTGAAGACATTTTTGAAACAATATCTTCAAGAGGTAAACATATCGAAACAACAGAGTATTTAGATAATGGAAAATATCCGATTGTGGATCAAGGACAAAAACAGATTATCGGGTTCACAAATCTTAATAATCCTATTAAATGTCCCAAAAATGGTTCTATCGTATTTGGAGACCATACTCGTATTTTCAAATTTGTAGATTTTGATTTTTATGTTGGTGCAGATGGTACCCAAGTTTTAAATGTTAAGGATTCGTATTATTGTAGATTTGTGTATTATGTTTGTTTAATGTTGGATATACCAAACACAGGGTATAATAGGCATTTTAAGTTTTTGAAAGAAGCAATATTTTCCCTTCCCCCAACCCTCGCGGAGCAATCCGCGATTTCCAAAATATTGTCGGATATGGATGAGGAAATCAGCCTTTTGGAGGCAAAGAAAGAAAAATACACTCATCTAAAACAAGGTATGATGTCAGAATTGCTCAGCGGAAGGATTAGGATATGAAATTCATCATCCTCGGTTGTTCGGGTAGTGGCAAGAGCACTTTTGCCAAGGGGTTGCAAGTTAGGACGGGTTTGCCGCTTTTTCACCTCGATAATGTGTGGTGGAGGGCGGACAGAACGCATATTCCGCGTGAGGAGTTTGATGCCAAACTCGCTGATATTCTTGCAGGTGAGCGGTGGATTGTGGAGGGTGATTACAGCCGCACTTACGAGGTGAGGTTTAAGGCTTGTGACACGGTGATTTTTCTCGATTTCCCGGAAAAAGTCTGTATGGAAGGCATTGCCGAGCGTGTGGGAAAGTTCCGCACCGATATTCCGTGGCAGGAAGATACTTTGGACGATGAGTTGGTGCGCCTCGTAAGGAATTACGCCACCGAAAACCGCCCCGTGGTCTATTCCCTCATAAAAAAATATAACACAAAACAAGTTCTGATTTTTCGCAGCAGGGCAGAGGCCGACAGGTGGTTGCAATTATTGCCAAAGATGATGTAACTATCATCGCTATTCAAAAAAAGTGTGTTGGATGCCGATACTTGCTCCGTAACTTATTTTTTTTTATAGTTACGGAGTTACTATCGCCGATACTTGCTCCGTAACTCATTTTTTTTAGGGGTTACGGAGCCGCTATCGCTATGTTTTTTTACGGTTTTTGGGTGAGATGTTGTTCAAAAATGATAATCATATCCAACAATATTTTGTATATTTGCAGAAACGAAAATTAAAAATCTAAAATATTTATCAACCAATAAAACCAATTATTAAGATGAAAAAATCAATCCTTATCGCAATTATGGCGGTATTTGCTTTCAACGCCGCCACTGCACAGATTTTCGACTACGATGTTGATGATTTTCGCGAAAAATGGCAAAAGAACATCACCGTGCCCGCATCGCAAGACGCTGTTATCGACAACTTGTTCCTCGCGTGGGGCAAGGCTTTTCCCAACGACTATGTCGACGACTTTATCGCCTATAAGAAAACCGGCAAGTCGAAATTTACAATTGACTACGCCCCTAAGAACGGATTTGTGGAACTTGCACACACTCATACATTTACATCAGAATTCGACGGCAACTTCAAAAAAGGCGAAGTGGTAACAAGAGAGCATATCATTCAAGCCGTGTATTGGAACCTTCCCAACGGCAACAAACTCTTGGGCATAAGCCTTTACGCCGACGGTGAGGTGATGGCCAACTGCGCAGTTTTCTTCTACGAATACAACGCCTCAAAAGGCACGCTCGTTCCCCGCGCCGACATTGTGAAAAACGTGATGACCATCGTGGGCGACGACACCGAAATCTTTGTCAAACTTCCCAAAACGGGCCGCGACCTCAAATACAACGACTTTTCGTCCGAAACCGACAAGGTTATTAAGTGGAACGGCAACGGATTTTAAACTCAAAACCAATTACCAATTATGAAAAAAATTCTTATCATCCCTGCCATTGCTGCGCTTACATTGTGCGCGTGCGGCGGAGGCTCAACTCAACAAAACCAAGAAAATACGATTCCTGAATTTACATTTGTGGAACCAAAAGAAAACATTGCTGAAAAAATTTGGGATCTTCTTCTTGAAGATGATTACGACTTTGGCGGTGAAGAAGAAATGGACATCGACACAGCCTCAAACACTTATAAATGTATCGAATACAATATGTGGTCGAGATACGACGATATGAATATTTATAAGTTGATAGAACTCAAATGTTACCAAAAAAACGATTCGTCGTGGATTGGCGTGGTACACAAAAAAATCGACGAAACGGTGGAAGGCTCAACCCGTGTTATTAAAACGGTGTACGCCGTGCATTACAGCCAAAACAAAATCACACCAATAGACAGTACGGAAATTTTCCCAGAAATATTTTTCCAAATTGGCAATATCAACCAACAAAGCGCCTTTGGAGTTTATTACAATTTTTTCAACACACGGTTTGAAACACGGTCGCGGTATTTTTGGCCTATTCAGTTTTATTGGTCGGGCAGCAAATTTGTAGCCGTTCCTTCCGCTCCGCTGATGCAAAATGCCGACGATATTCAAACCGGTAATTTTTCGTACTTCGACAACAAATATTCTTATTTCAACATCAACAGCCAACCCGACGATAAATTTGTTATCGGTTCCGACGGTGTTTTCAAAGATTCTAAGGGCAATGCCATTGCTAAAATTGAATTAAACGATGGCAAAGTGTCGGGTTATTATCTATTAGACAGCAAGTTGGCATTGGCTCCCGAATGTAGAGATTCGGTAATGGGACTCCCCGCCGCTATTGGACTGCCTATCAAAAACGTTCTTTCTCAAATTAACGACTCCACTCTCACCAAAACCCAAAAAGATGGCAAATTGGTTGTAACATATCGTCTAAAACACGACGAATATGATTTGTTAGACATATTTAGAGAATACACCGCCAAAGACGAAAATTCGCCCATCGAAACCATACACGTTTACACCGTACCATTTACTGTAAACATTGATGAGGAACTTGAAAAATGGCCAAGTTTACTACCCGAAACCAAAACCATTTTCAAAGCCTTAAATATTATGGAGCGAATCAACGGCTTAGGCAAGTTCAAACGGCTTAGTGGAATTGGTAAAAATATATCAGTTGATTTCGAAAATGGTGACTATCATTTTCAAGTTTATCCTGCATCGCAAGGCGGCGAATATGTGTTGTTAATAAAGACCTCATCTTTCGAGGGTGCCGACCCGGGCACCGCACAATGGTGGCATCACAGCAACGGCAAATTCTCTCCCGCCGAAATAGCCATTCCACAACGCCCGTTCAACGATGCGGCTTACCAACTCAGTTTTGATGACGATGGACTCCATTACGACAACATGTCGGAAAAAGATTTCAAATTTTATGAATGGAACGGTAGCAAATTTACCAACGGTGAGGATGAGGAAACCACTGATGCCAACGTTGATAATTATCCATCCGTTGAATTTTGGTCGTTGCTAAACTTTAGCAATGCCAATGATCCCGAAGTTGCGGAAAGAAAAAAAGGAATGTCGATTACGCCAATGGTGTCAGAAGAATTTTTCTCGGGAGATGAATATTCAACGGCACGTTTTGCATACGCTTGTTATCCTTTAAAAGATGACAAAGACGTATATATAGCCATCTATTACCAAGAGCAAACCGACCATACAGGACTTGATGTTTACAAATTAGTATCGGGCATCGCATTAGACGAATACAAAGAAAATCCGTTTGATACCGACCTTATTGAAATACATGAAAAGAATCCTGTTAACGACCATCAGTATGTCCCCAACGACTACATCCAAAGTTTTGACGATGATGGCTTTACTGTAAATACCAACGGTAAATCAATTAAAATTAGATGGACAGGCGAAAAATTCATTAAACAATAAAAACATACAATTATGAAAAAACAACTCACAATCATTGCCCTTGCTGCACTTGCATTATCATCGTGCGGCAACAAAACACAACAAAACGGTGGAAACCAAACCGATACCACCGCCAATGTAGAGACGTCACATTGTGGCGTCTCTACAACGCCCACAACAGAAACAACCAAACCCATTGTTACCAAAGACACCGTAATAATCGACATTTGGAAAGCATATCTCCGAGGCGGCTGGTTTGGCATTGACGCTTCGCCCGAAGACCTTATAAGTACTTATATTCCAATGCTTAATGTGCAATCGCCCACAGTAGCGTCGTTTACTATGGACGGCGAATTTTGGGAAACCCACACCATTGCTTGTTACCCTCTCAAAAATGGTGGTTATTATGCACTTTGGTATCTTGAATGTGAGGACGACCCCGACGGCGGTCCAGCATTTTATCAACTACAACCATTTATCTACAAAAACGGAACATTCGACATTGCCGAAAACAATTTTCCACAGTTTGACGACACCTACGTTTCGCAGCAAAACACCGAAATGATGTGGCTCGTCCCCGATGCCTCGCTCACCAAATTCACCGCCGAAGGCTTTACCCTCAACCTCGGAGATGACGAACATACCGAGTATAAATGGAATGGGGAAAAGTTTATTAAACAATAAAAAATCATATTATGAAAAAATCTCTCATCATTGCCCTTGCCGCCCTTATGCTATGTGCTTGTGGCGGAGCAAATCAAAACTCCTCCACCAACAATCAAACGGCAAGTGAGTATACGCCACAGCAACCAACAGAAAACATTGCTGCCGCGCCTCAAAAGGATTATACTTTTGAAGTTAAACGTCAGTGGGAAACTGACCCCGACATCACTTCGGTAACTATCAAAGGCGACACTGTTACTATCTGTGACAGTACCGTCTACCACCAATATCTTATCAACCGCTCCAAAAGTTACGAGTATATTACCCGCCTTGAATACCATTGGCTTTTTACAATTTCGAGAATAAATCAATCGAGTCCCGAATATGTGGAATTGAATTTACGAGAGTTTATGAGCGATGTTCACAATACCACCGTACACAAAAAAAGTGGCAAGGTATGCTCAATTACAAAAGTCGCCCAATCTACTTTTAGTGTTCTTTGTGGAGAATTTGTGCCGCGCAACTACCTTGACAAGCATCCAGTGTCAAAACCTATTCCCGAAATTAATTTCAACATCCAGTATTATTTTGTTTATGCCAACGACACAGCCAAAATGCCTCCATTGCTCAAAAACGCCAAAAAACTTACCATTAAAGACCGCAAGGCTATAATTTCTGACGGGAGCACCGAGACTGTTGTGGATATAATTCCGCTCTCCGACTACGAAGAAAACGATCTCAATTATATCCGCTACCATTGGTTTTTTGTTACCAAAGCCTCCAACGGTGTGCCTCAATTGCGTTTCGACATCAGTAGCAATGTGGAAGAACAAGTACCCAACACATCAGAACGTCTTGTAGAAATCGGCATCGACGAAGTAGACTGTGATGACACCAATTTTCATTACAAGGTTAAAGAGTTCGCCGATTGGAACAATCTCCGACGTGGCATTCTATCGTCTTATCCTGACGAGGAACAACATAAGAGTTTTCTTCAACAGATAGAGGAAAAACTTGAATGGGAAGATAATTTTGAGGGTGACGCTCCATTTTGATTGTCAATAATATATTTTCAACACCATAATTATAATTATTATGAAAAAATCTTTTATCATTTCCATTGCTGCATTAATGCTATGTGCTTGCGGCGGAACAAATCAAAACAGCGGCAATAATTCAACCGCACCAAATGAAAACGACACACTGTCGGAATACGTTGCTTATCAAGCATATAAACTAATCAATCCCGATTCTACGGCAGATTTGCCCGATTACGAACAGGACAAACTCAAATACACAGCAAGGTTTCAAATAGACGAAGAAGTAGGTCAGTATGCCTCTGTAAACTGTTATCCTAAAAAAAATGGCGGATATTTGGCAGTTTACAGTGTTGTAGAATGTTTTGAATTAGGAGATGGAGGTGAATGCGAAACCAAGGCGTTCAAGGCTTTCAACTATGCCGACGGAA
>JAGCVU010000244.1 GCA_017962175.1 Bacteroidales bacterium
GCCTATCTGCAAAATGTTTGACCCAAAGGTTAAAAAGTTGTTCTCGTATCTCGGTTGGGAACAGGAGTATTTTCTTGTAGTCGAAGACCTTTACGCCGCACGTCCCGACCTTATGCTCACCGGACGCACACTTATGGGTCACGCTTCGTCTAAAAACCAACAGTTAGACGACCACTATTTTGGCGCAATTCCTTCGCGTGTGATGGCTTTTATGCGCGATATTGAAATTGCAGGTTACAAACTCGGTATTCCTTTGAAAACCCGTCACAACGAGGTTGCTCCCAACCAGTTTGAACTTGCGCCCATCTTTGGCGAAACCAACCTCAGCA
The DNA here is from genome assembly GCA_017962175.1 of Bacteroidales bacterium. Taxonomy (GTDB): domain Bacteria; phylum Bacteroidota; class Bacteroidia; order Bacteroidales; family UBA3824; genus UBA3824. The sequence goes on from JAGCVU010000244.1 coordinate 330, forward strand.
ACGACCAGAACCAGTTGATAATGAACACTATGAACGCCGTTGCTCGTAAACACGGATTTGTAGTGTTGATGCACGAAAAACCTTTCGACGGTATCAACGGTTCGGGCAAACACAACAACTGGTCGCTGGGCACCGACACAGGCACTCTCCTACTCGCCCCCGGCAAAGATTCTAAGGGCAACTTGCAGTTTGTAACATTCTTTGTAAACGTTCTCTCGGCTGTTCAGAAATACAATGCATTGCTCAAAGCCTCTATCGCATCAGCCACCAACGCACACCGTCTTGGCGCCAACGAAGCACCTCCGGCTATTGTTTCGGCATTCTTGGGCAAAACTATGACCGACGTATTGCACAAACTTCTTGAAGTTCCGTCGGATACCCCCATCGAAATCGCCGGCAAAAAAGGCAAATCTGTTTGTTTGGTAGAAATTCCCGAAATCTTTATCGACAACACCGACCGCAACCGTACATCGCCGTTTGCATTCACCGGCAACAGATTTGAGTTCCGCGCCGTGGGTTCAAGTGCCAACTGTGCCAACGCAATGACCACTCTCAACGCCGCCGTTGCCGACCAACTCACCGAGTTTAAAGCCGCCGTTGACAAAGAAATGGCTGCCGGAAAATCTATGAACATTGCCATAATGGACACTCTCAAACCCATTATCAAAAAGATTATCAATGTAATTTGCTTCGATGGCAACGGATATTCCGACGAATGGCAGAAAGAGGCTAAAAAACGCGGTTTGGACGTTGAAACCTGCGTTCCCCAAATGTTCAAGGCTTTCACCGAAAAACAGAACATCGAAATGTTTACCCGTATGGGCGTTTACACCGAAAAAGAACTCGAAGCCCGCAACGAGGTACGTTGGGAAATTTACTCTAAGAAAGTTCAGATTGAGGCACGCGTAATGGGCTTAATGGCAATCAACAACATTATTCCCGCCGCGCTTGCATATCAAACCAAACTTTTGGACAACATTGCCAAAATCAAAGAACTTTTCCCCAACAAATATCAGCAAATGGCAAAAGTAGAAATCGAACTTGTAGAAAAAATCTCTGAGCGTGTAACCGACATTCACGACAAGGTTTACGCCATGATTGAAGCCCGCAAGGTAGCCAACAAGATTACCGACGAATACGAAAAAGCCATGGCATATTACAAAATAGCCGAATCGCTCTTTGCCATCCGCAAACCCATCGACAAACTCGAAGAGGTGGTAGACAACGATATGTGGCCTCTTCCCAAATACCGTGAATTGCTGTTTATCAATTAAACATGTGATTATTAGACACCGTAGAGACGTCATATTATGGCGTCTCTATTTTTATAAATATCCTGCACAACCAACCCCGCAATAGTAAATCCAAAAATAGCCGTAATATGAGCCACAGTGCCATTGATTTGGGCTTTTTTAAACATTCCTGCATCGGTTTCGGTAGAATTTTCCCCTTTGTTGCTAAGCAATTCGGGCGAATAAACACAGAAAAATTTCTTTTTGGGAAACGTCTTATTTAACATGTTTTGTATTTTTTTGTGCGGGGCAAAGGTAGATTATTTTGGAAAGACGACATAAAAATATTTTGGGTAATCAACCGATTATTTGTAGAGACGATGTGCACATCGTCTCTACGTTAATTGGCATTGCCAAATTTTGGGGATACGACATAAATTGGGGTAAAAAATTTCGGGGATACGACATATTTTAGGCTAAAAAATTTTGGGGATAGCACTTTTTTGACTATTTTAGGGAAAAAATCAATTATAAAAAATGGGGGAAAAATCACTTTGCTCAATTAGAAAAATGTTAGGTAAAATTTACAAAGTCCCTTAAAAAAATGTAAGTTTAGGGTAAAAAGTCCCTTGAAAAAATGTAACTTTGCCTCGAAAAGTCCCTTGAAAAAATGTCAAATATTTGATTAATAATATATTGCAAAAGAAGAATAGAACAGACGCTTTCAGATTGAAAAAATGTGCAGATATAAAGATACAAATTTGGGTATCAAGAAACATGATTTCAACGTCAAACGCGGAGCGATGGCGGCGTTTCTTACCGACGGACGAGAAATCATTGTCCCTGTTTCGATGTTTCCCAACATCAAAAGTCTTTCACGCAAACAACGTGAGGAATGGATGATTATGGACGACCAATACTTCTCTTTCGAGGCTATAAGCAAAATTTTTTCGGTAAAGGATTTATTGAAGGTGTAATTTTTTTTGTTGTTTCAAAAGTACTTTTTATTTTTGGAACGTTAAATAATTAAAATATGGCGACAGACAAAGTAGCATATTGGATTGACATAGCCGATTATGACCTTGAAACCGCAGAGGCGATGTATAAAACCAAACGATGGCTTTATGTAGCCTTTATGTGTCATCAAGCGATTGAAAAAACATTGAAGGCGTATTGGTGTAGTACGCAAGCGAATGAACCACCGTACACGCACAACCACATGCGATTGGCTGATGGATGCGGACTGTATGGTTTGATGAGCGACGAACAGCACGATTTTCTCGACAAGATAACAGATTACAACATTGAATCTCGTTATCCTGAGGATAGACAAAAACTTTCGCAGACGCTTTCAGAACAATTTTGTCGCAACATTATAGACGAAACAAAAAAACTGCAACAATGGATAAAAGAACAACTTTAACAAAAGACGAGGCATTGTCGTTAGTTCGTCGGTACAAGCAAGTTATTAGACCGAGGTTTGAACAAGAACCCAAGGTGCTAATGTTTGGCTCGTACTCGAAGGGTTATGCCAATCCCGATAGCGATATTGATGTTGCGGTCATTGTGCCAACGTATGGAGGAAAAGACAAACACGATATTTCGTTGAAATTGTGGCGCGATGTTCGTGATGTAAGTTTCCTTATAGAGCCTGTTTTAATGGCGGAGGATAGTTGGTGTCCGTTGTATGATGACGTGATGCGCACTGGTGTGGCGGTGTAAGATTTTTTCGGTAAAGGATTTATTGAAGGTGTAAAAATAGGCGATTTTTGGAACAGGAAATATTGGCGATGATGGAGTGAAAACAAATTGCCAAATTTTTGGGATACGACATAAAGTATTGTTAAAGCATTATTTGAATAATATTAGCATAAGATTGGAGATGATGGCAAGGCGGCAAAATCTACAAACAATCTTTTTCAGAAAAAAAATAATCATTTTATTTTGTGGTATATGATTTATTCTTAAATTTGCATGTCGATTGGACAAATTTAGACATTACGAATATGATACGAGATTATTATTCAATTCAAGAAGTAGCAACCAATTTGGTTTTATCCCAAAAAACCATTCGAAGATATGTCGCCTCTGGCGAGTTGGAATCAGTCAAAATAGGTGGTTCTTATAGAATACCAAGTGCATCCATTGATGCTTTTATTAACAATCAAAAAACAGCACGTAAAGTTGATTATGATATTTTTGGGCAACCCATTCAAGAAACAGAAATTAAACAACGAAAATTTGCAGACACGGTTAATTGGGCAGATATTTCATCCTATTGGGATAATTTTAAAATTTCTGAAATGACTTTTGTCGACTTGTTTTGTGGTGCGGGGGGATTAAGCAAAGGTTTGGAAATGGCAGGACTTCAAGGTGTTTGTGGACTCGACTTTTTTAAAGAAGCCGGTATGACATATAAGAGAAATTTTAACCATCCATTTGTTTATGGGGATATTAAATTACAAGAAAATAAAGATTTATTTTATCAAACAGTAAAAGAACAACTTGCCGGTCGTAAACTAAATATCGTCGCAGGAGGCTTTCCTTGTCAAGGTTTTTCAATGGCAGGTAATAGGATTGCCGATGATCCAAGGAATTCTCTATATAAAGAGATGTTAGACATTGTAAAGACATTGCAACCAGATTGGGTTATATGTGAAAATGTCAAAGGATTGAGAACAATGTTAGGTGGTAAAGTGGAACAAAAAATCATTGACGATTACAAGGCTATCGGATATAATATGAATGTTACAACACTTTGTGCTGCCAACTATTATACACCACAAAAAAGAGAACGCGTTATATTTATTGGAAATAAAATAGGTGCTACAAATTATCATCCAAAACCTATACTTATGCCTAATGAATATGTAACAATGGGGCAATCAATCGGAGATTTAATTAATCACCCTTCTGATCCTTCATTTAACCATGTACCGACGAAACATACTCCTGAAATGTGCCGTCGGATTATGGAATGTCCAGAAGGTGAAAGTTTGTATAAAGGTTACTCCGATGCGTGGAAAAAAAGTCCATGGAACGAAGCATCATGTACTATTAAAGAGAATCACGGAGGAGTGAATGTTCATCCGAAACTACCACGTGTACTAACAGCAAGAGAAATGGCTCGTTTACAAAGTTTTCCCGATGATTTTATTTTTGAGGGGAATAAAAGTAAACAATTAATCCAAATTGGTAATGCTGTTCCATGTTTATTAGGGAAGGCCATAGGTCTTGCTATACGATTTGGTAATAACGATTTAAAATGAATATATAATTATGAACAATTATTATAATAAAACCTTAGATTTTCAAGAAAAATTACAACAATATGCTTGGAATATATTTAAAACATATGGCAGAGAGTTAGTTTTACGATTGGAAGAATACAATTTGCTACAAAACAAGCACAATTGTATAGAAAGTTCCACCGCAATAGGTTTTGTTCTTGAAGAGTTCCTCGTCTCCAAACTAGAAATGTACACTCATTGTAGTGAAGAAGAGTATGTTATAGACCGATTTGTCGGTGCCACAGCAAGTGAAAGTTTCGACTGTTATAGTTTGAAAAATGGTATGAAGTTTATGGTCAATGTCAAGGCTGAGAAAAATGGACAAACTAATAATGCTTTGGCAGCCATTGGTCAGTTACACAGAAATTATTGTTTAGAAGAACCTGATCAAGAAAAGAGTTTTATTTTGTTCAAAGTTCAATATTCTATACAAGAAGCCTACGAAGATTCTGAATATCGACGTGCGAAACCTAGATGTTTATATATTAATGGATTAGATTCCTATTGCTTGGAAGAAGTTGACTTTTCAACAGAACATAAACAAGACAACAGAAGTTGGTCTATCGCCACAGATGGAAAAAGCAACAAAAACAATGGCAGACTACAAATTTCACCAGCATTTAGGGCTTCTCACAAAGTACCGATTGAAATGATATCATATCAAAATACATTCAATATGCTATCTGATTTAGTAGCAAAAAATAAATAAACAACCATATCTCAAACATTGATATTTCACATTTAGGGTATAAAATATGTGGGTATACTTTGCCGTCTTGCCAAACATTGCAACATTGAGAAGGTCGGCGACATTGTAAAGGCGTTGGCTCCCGCCTCGTTTTTAAACTCCTCGAATTCGAGGGGTTTAAAATCTTGGTTGTGCAGCATTTCCCTTGTCAACTATTTTGCAATCATTTTATAACACATTTATTATAAACTATTTAAAACCGTATTTTCCCCCCACCCCGTAGAGACGTCATATTATGGCGTCTCTACATCAATTGTCATTGACAACCTCATCCGTATTTCTCTTACCCCCCCCTACAAAAAACCCTTATTCTTTCTGCGTATATTCACGTACATTTTTTTATATCCCATTACGAACAATCGGTATTGCATAAAATATGCCCCCAAAATACTTTTGCAGTGTCAAAATAATAATGGAACAAACGTCATAATTTTGAAAGGAATGAAAGACATAGGACTATACTCAAAAGACAACGAACACGATGCTTGCGGTATCGGTTTGCTCGTTGACTTGAAGGGTAACAAAACCCACCAACTTGTGGCTGACGCACTTACCGTGCTCGAAAACCTCAAACACCGCGGTGCTGAGGCTGCCGACAACAAAACCGGCGACGGTGCCGGTATTCTCGTGCAAATTCCGCACGAATTTATCCTATTACAGGGCATTCCCGTGCCCGAAAAACTTAAATATGGCGCGGGAATGGTGTTCCTGCCCAAAGATAAAGCGCTCGGCGACAAATATTTAGCCGCCATTATCGAAGAAACCGAAAACGAGGGGCTCAACCTTTTGAAGGTGCGCGAAGTGCCCGTTAATTCAGATGTGCTCGGTGAGGAGGCGCGTGCCGCCGAACCCCGTATTGTTCAGATTTTTATCACAGGCGAAGATGATACAGCCAAATTTGAGACCCGTCTTTACCTTCTCCGCAAACGTATCGAAAAACGTATTCAAGACAAGGATTTCTACATTGTGTCGCTTTCTACCCGCACAATTATCTATAAAGGAATGTTGTCGTCGATGCAATTGCGTCAATATTATGCCGACCTTTCTAACCCCAATTTTACAAGCGGATTGGCGTTGGTACACTCTCGTTTTAGCACCAATACCTTCCCCACATGGCCGTTGGCACAGCCTTTCCGTATGCTTGCCCACAACGGCGAAATCAACACCATCCGTGGCAACCGCAAATGGATGGAAGCCCGCGAAAGCGTTCTATCTTCCGAAAAACTCGGCGGTTTAGAAAACTTTTCGCCTATTATTCAAGCCGATATGAGCGATAGTGCTGCATTCGACAATGTTTTGGAATTTTTTGTTCGTTCAGGTATGTCGTTGCCCCACGCTATGGCTATGATGGTGCCCGAATCGTTCAACGAAAAGAATCCTATAAGCGCCAAAATCAAGGCTTTCTACGAATATCATTCTATATTGATGGAGCCGTGGGATGGTCCTGCCGCTCTGATTTTTACCGATGGACGTTACGCCGGTGGAATGTTAGACCGCAACGGACTTCGCCCCGCACGTTATGTGCTCACCACCGAGGGAAGGTTGATTCTTTCGTCGGAGGTTGGATGCCTGCATATCGACGCCGACAAAATTAAGGCTAACGGTCGTTTGCAGCCGGGCAAAATCGTTGTTATCGACTCCGAAACCGGTACAATATATTCTAACGACGAAATCAAACAAAAACTCGCCGACGAAAAAGATTACACAGGTTGGCTTCAAGATAATAGAATCGAACTTGCAAAACTTCATTCGGGTCGTCACGCAGCCAATACGGTTGACGATTTTCAACTCAAACTCCGCTGTTTTGATTTTACCCGCGAAGATGTGGAACGCACCATTACCCCAATGTGTGCCAATGCGCAAGAGCCGCTCGCTTCTATGGGCAACGACACTCAACTTGCAGCACTGTCCGACCGTCCGCAATTGTTGTTCAACTATTTCCGTCAACAGTTTGCACAGGTTACCAACCCGCCTATCGACCCCATCCGCGAGGAACTTGTAATGTCGCTCACCGAATACATCGGCGCAGTAAGCACCAATATTCTAAACCCCGATCCAAGCAACTGCAAAATGGTTCGTTTGCCTCAGCCCGTGCTTACCAACACCGAACTCGACACCCTCTGCAATATCCGTTACAAGGGTTTCAACACCGAAAAATTGCCCATCTTGTTTGAAATCAAAAAAGGCGCACAAGGTATGCGCGAGGCTATCGACAACCTTTGCAAAACCGCCGAAGAATCTGTAAACAAGGGCATTAACTATATTATTCTTACCGACCGTGGCATCGACAAAGACCACGCCGCCATTCCTTCTTTGTTGGCTGTTAGCGCCATTCACCATTACCTTGTTTCTATCAAAAAACGCGTTCAAACGGCATTGATAGTAGAATCCGGTGAAATCCGCGAGGTAATGCACGCTGCACTTTTGCTCGGTTTTGGTGCAAGCGCAATCAACCCCTACATGGCGTTTGCCGTTATCGACGACCTTGTAAAAAACGACGAACTCCAACTCGACTACGCCACCGCCGAACACAACTACATCAAGGCTATCGACAAGGGTCTTTTGAAGATAATGAGCAAAATGGGTATCAGCACAATACGTTCGTTCCGCGGTGCCAAGATTTTTGAATCTATCGGTCTTGGAAGCGACTTTTTGCAAACCTATTTTGGAACCAAAAAATGCAGCGTAGGCGGTATCGGTTTAGACCGCATCACCACCGACTCTATTAAAATGCACGACAACGGTTTCACTGCCAAAATCGACAGCGACACCCTCCTGCCCTACGTTGGACAATTCTCGTATCGCAAAGACGGAATCCGTCATGCTTGGACTCCCGAAGCCATTGCAGCACTTCAATTGTCAACACGCACAGGCAGTTACAAAAAATTCAAAGACTTTACTTCTATCATTGATAATAAGCCCGAGCCTCTTTTCTTGCGCGATTATTTCAAGTTTAAGAGCAATCCCATTTCTATCGACGAGGTTGAGCCGGTCGACAACATTGTTAAGCGTTTTATTGGCGCGGCTATGTCGTTTGGTGCAATAAGCAAAGAGGCTCACGAGGCTATTGCTCTTGCACTCAACAAATTACACAGTCGTAGCAATACAGGTGAAGGCGGCGAAGACAATGCCCGTTTCTACACCAACAAAGACGGAGTTTCGCTCAGTAGTGCCATTAAACAGGTGGCAAGCGGACGTTTTGGCGTAACGGCTGAATATCTTGTAAACGCTTCTGAAATTCAAATTAAAGTGGCTCAGGGCGCAAAACCCGGTGAGGGTGGACAGTTGCCCGGATTTAAGGTAAACGAGGTAATTGCCAAAACTCGTAACTCTATCCCCGGCATTTCGTTGATTTCGCCCCCGCCTCACCACGATATTTACTCTATCGAAGACCTTGCACAGTTGATTTACGACCTCCGCAATGTTAACCCAAGCGCAAAAATCAGCGTTAAACTTGTAGCCGAAACAGGCGTAGGAACCATTGCCGCAGGTGTTGCCAAAGCCAAAGCCGATTTGATTGTTATTTCAGGTGCAGAAGGCGGAACAGGTGCATCTCCCGCATCATCAATACGTTACGCAGGTATTTCGCCCGAAATTGGTTTGGCGGAAACTCAGCAAACATTAGTACTCAACAACTTACGTTCGCAAGTAGAGGTTCAAACCGACGGACAACTGAAAACCGGTCGCGACATTATTGCAATGGGTCTTCTTGGTGCAGGTGAGTTTGGTTTTGGAACGGCTCAGTTGATTGTACTTGGCTGTGTATTAATGCGTAAATGTCATACCAACGCTTGTCCCGTGGGCGTGGCAACCCAAGACCCAAAATTGCGCGAACGTTTCCTTGGTCGCAGCGAATATTTGGTTAATTACTACACATTTTTGGCTCAGGAAGTACGTGAATATTTGGCAGAAATGGGCTTCCGCAAATTCGACGACATTATCGGACGCACCGATCTCATCGAAATTGACCAAACCAAATTTACCGACAAAACTCGCAATCTCGATTTTGCCAAAATGCTTACTCGCATCAGCGGCAATGCAGCATTGCACAAAACACAGGACAATGTTCATACATTACCCGAAGTGCTTGACAACAAGATAATTACAGGCGCAACCAACGCAATAGAAACCAAAAAACCGGTAAGCCTCTATTACAACATTATCAACACCGACCGTGCTGTGGGCGCAATGCTCTCTGGCTCAATTGCTAAGAAATACGGTGCCGCCGGATTGCCTCAGGATACGGTAAACATTCAGTTCCGTGGTTCGGCAGGACAAAGTTTCGGTGCTTTCCTTGCTCCGGGCGTAAGTTTCAAACTCGAAGGCGAGGCCAACGACTATGTAGGCAAAGGTCTTTCGGGCGGATCAATAAGCATTTACCCTGCACACAACGCCACATTTGCCCCTGAGGAAAACATAATTGCCGGCAACACAATACTTTACGGCGCTACATCAGGCGAAATTTACATCAACGGACGTGTAGGCGAACGTTTTGCAGTGCGCAACTCAGGTGCCACAGCCGTGGTAGAGGGCACAGGCGACCATTGCTGCGAATATATGACAGGCGGTCGCGTGGTAGTTCTCGGCACCACAGGACGCAACTTTGCAGCCGGTATGAGTGGCGGTCTTGCCTACGTGTGGGACAAAAACCACAACTTCGACTACTACTGCAATATGGACATGATTGAACTCAGCCTTATTGAAGAAAAAGCCCGCCGCAACGAACTTCGCTCACTTATCGAAAGCCACTACCGCCACACAAATTCGCCCTTGGCTAAGC
>JAGCVU010000030.1 GCA_017962175.1 Bacteroidales bacterium
GTCATCGGCTTGGTCACACTTGTTGAGGAAGACGATGATGTAGGGAACGCCGACCTGACGGGCGAGAAGGATGTGCTCGCGAGTCTGGGGCATAGGACCGTCGGTAGCTGCACAAACGAGGATTGCACCGTCCATCTGAGCTGCACCAGTAACCATGTTCTTAACGTAGTCGGCATGGCCGGGGCAGTCAACGTGTGCGTAGTGACGGTTGGCTGTCTGATACTCTACGTGAGCGGTGTTGATGGTTATACCGCGCTCTTTTTCTTCGGGAGCGTTGTCGATTGAATCGAAGCTTCTTACTTCAGAAAGACCTTTCTTTGCTAATACTGTTGTGATAGCGGCTGTCAAGGTAGTCTTGCCGTGGTCAACGTGGCCGATTGTACCGATGTTAACGTGCGGTTTCGACCTATCGAATTGTTCTTTTGCCATGGTAATAAATATTTGTTGGTAAAAAATGTTTTATAAATTACTTTTTTAATTAGTTTTTGGATACCACATTGGTATACAAAAAAAATTTGAGCCAAAGATGAGAGTTGAACTCATGACCCCTTCCTTACCAAGGAAGTGCTCTACCACTGAGCTACTTCGGCTAATTGTTGATAAACGAGCGGGAAACGAGGCTCGAACCCGCGACCTACAGCTTGGAAGGCTGTCGCTCTACCAACTGAGCTATTCCCGCTTAATTACGTGGGGAGTGATGGATTCGAACCACCGAAGGCGTAGCCAGCAGATTTACAGTCTGTCCCATTTGACCGCTCTGGAAACTCCCCATTGCAATATTTTGTTGCGAGCCGGTGGAGGGATTCGAACCCCCGACCAGCTGATTACAAATCAGCTGCTCTGGCCAACTGAGCTACACCGGCAAAACAAATAATCTTTTTAGAGATCGTCGTCAAAAGTATTTTTCGTTTTTGACGGTGCAAAGGTAAATGCTTTTTTTTTATCTCCAAAAAAATTATTCATTTTTTTTCTATTTTATTTCTGTTTTTCCTTCCGTTTTAACAGCTGGACGCGCAAAGCCTCTAATCCAGTGTCGATTGCCTCTTCGAAAGACTTGCATTTTTTTTCGGCGAAGATGGCGCTGCCCGGCACTTCGATGCGAATCTTTGCTGTTTTGCTGTCGTAATTCTTGCTCTGCGAACGCTCTAACGACAAAAACACCTCTGCTTTGATGATGTCGTCGGCCACCTGCGAAAGTTTTGATACTTTTTCGGTGATGAATTCTTCCAACTTGCTGTCGGGGTTGAAGTGGATTGCTTCGATTTTTACGTTCATACTTTGTCCTCCTAATTCTTTTTTTATGCCCGAGGGTGGGCTTGTTTGTAAACTTTGTTTAATTTATCGTATGAGACATGCGTGTAAACCTGCGTAGCAGATAGGTTGGCGTGTCCCAAGAGTTCTTTTATTGCATTCAGATCGGCTCCGTTGTTGAGCATCCCGGTGGCAAACGAGTGCCTGATGGTGTGAGGGCTGCAGCGGTGAACCGACTGTGTTAGTTCCAAATAGCGGTGAACGATGTTGTAAACCAGTTTGGCATACATTGGTTTGCCCTTGTCTGTGGTAAAGAGCGGAGCATCGCCCGTGGTAACAAATGTACGTAAACGGCGGCACAATGTTTCGGTTAATGGTATTTGTCGTGTTTTGTCGCCTTTGCCGTGTACAGTTATGGTGCGACGCGAGAAGTCGATGTCGGAACATTTGATGCCGATGAGTTCTGCCGAACGAATGCCGGTGTCGTAAAACAACTCTACTATTAAACGGTTGCGTTCGCCGTCTTTGTCGTTGACAAAATTTTCGTCGGTGTCTAATAGTTGCTGCATTTTGTAATCGGGAACAAACTCCGGAAGCTTGCGCGGACGGCTCACATTCTGAATACGCGATACCGGATTTTTTTTGACCACACCTTTATATAATAGATAACGATAAAAAGCACGCATTGCCGAAATCTTGCGGTTGATGCCCGAGGGCTCGGTGCCTTGCCGTTTCAACTCCACAAGCCACGAGCGCAACTGACGAGTGCCTGCCTCCACGAGCGACACCGACGGCGTGATGCTTGCAAGATACTTGTTGAGAATACACAGGTCGGTGGTATAGCCCTTTATTGTGTGAGGACTGTAACGCCGCTGGTATTCCAAGTAACCGGCAAATTCGTCTATTATTATATCTTCCATATTCACCTTTCTATAAAAAAAGAAAACAAATGAACCTAATTAACTTTTTTACAGCTCTTTAGGTTTATTTGTTTCTCTAAAGAAACCGATATCTAAATGTACGGAAAATATCGGTATTTGTCAAGAAGAAAATGAATTTTTTTTTAAATATCTTCTTGCTCTCTTTGAAGTTGCTGAATGTAAATAGCTTTAAGAATCTGCTCTCTTCTGCGAACTGAGAATTTTGTGAAAGCCTGACGCTCTCTGAGCTCTTTTACTACTCCTGTTTTTTCAAATTTTCTTTTAAATTTTTTGAGGGCTCTTTCGATGTTTTCGCCTTCTTTGATAGGTACTATGATCATATCCTTTTAATAATTATTTATTTAAACGTTTAATTTTTCTAATTCAGGGTGCAAAGATAGCAAATGTATTTATGCTGGAAAAATTTTTCGGACTTTTTTTTGAAAATTATTGCAACCATCGGTCTGCATATATCTGAGGGCTTACTCCGACTGGGTAGAATATATATACACCGGCGGATTCAGATTACTTGTGTTGAAATACTGAATGGTGCGGTCGCAGAGGCTTGGGGTGATTTTTTCTACAAAAGTGAGGTCGGGAAAAATTTTGCGAACTTCCTCGGTGCGCTGTTCAAGGTCGTAGTCGCCGTAGAAAAACACGTATGAAGGTAACAGAGAATCGTTTTTGCCAATAAAATAATCGCGGCTAAAGATGTGACGCACATCGCCATCGTTTTGATACGAATCTACTATCGAACTATCGGGTTCGGGCTGACTATTGTAAACATACTGGATTAGCCGTTCACCGAAATAAAACGGAGGAAAACTTTTTGAACTGGTATTCCCGGGGTCGTCTACAAAGATTGCACTTACCGATTGTCGGTATTTTGATAAAAAAAGCATTGCCTTCACTTGTGGTCGGCGCATAAATGCAGTAGAGGTGATCAACAGCAGCGGAATATTAATAATCACAAACGAGAGCACTACCCAACGCGAAAACACTTTGTGACGAACAAAGAATGCCGAATTGCGTCTAAAATTGTACAACCCTGCCACCTCAAGTATGATATAAAAAGGTAGAATATTGAGCATAAAACGCTCTTGCTTGTAAGGTATCAGGTAATGCACTAATATATAGAAACATACAGGGAAAAATATCATAAAATACTTTTTCCACGAGCGGATAAATCCATAAAACGCCACAACTCCCCACGGAAACAAAAACATCAATATCAATATGGAGATATACATATAGTAATTGCTTGAACCTGTGGTAGAAAGCCGTCCTGATGCCACTGTTTGAACATATTCTGTAAGCATATAAAACGGTTCATGAAACAGCACTGAACCAACCAATCCCTCAAACGACATCACCGACACAAAAGCACCCAGCAAAAAGTACATTGCACGCTTGTGACTGCCGCGTATTATCATACTGATAAACACACCTAAAATAAATATGCCCGAATGGTACGATACCGAAAAGCCTATAGCCATAAGAAAACCCGTAAAAAGGTCGTCGGCAAACTTAAACTTTTGCGGGTCGTACTTAGCAAGGCGATAGAAACCGGCAAGTAGGAGTATTGCACTTACATTTTCGGCAAAGTTTCTCACGCTGATAAAGGGCTCAATCCATAGCACAGCCACGGAAAGTCCCACAGCGAGACCCACTTTGCGTGTTGAAAACAGTCGAACAATTCTGTATGAGTAATATACCATTAGCAGCGAGGCAAGGGCATGCACCAATCTGATAACAAACATCTTGCTTCGAGGGTCGAAGATGCCAAAAAACTCGCCAACAAAAAGTGTGACCCAATTAACGCCGAGATACAACAGACTGTAGCCATGCTGAATAAACGAATTATCGCCACCATAGAGAAATTCTGACAACGAAGTTTGTCCCGAAAGCAGCTCTTGTGCATTTTCGAGATAAACATAATGTTCGTAGCCGAAAGCAATACCGCGAGAGAAAAACGCTGCCAACATCCGAAACAAAAACGCCGTCCAGATGCAAAACAGGAGGGTCTTTTTTTCCACAATGTAGAGCAGGGTATGTCGCAAGCGTTCCATTGTTGCTAATATTATAAGGTGTTAGAACATCTGCAAATCGCACAAACGGCGATATGCTCCGTTCTTTTCCATAAGTTGCTCGTGAGTGCCGCGCTCTATGATTTCGCCATCGTTGAGCACGCAAATCTCGTCGGCATCTTTTACTGTAGAAAGACGATGGGCAATAACAATAGAGGTGCGGTTTTGCATCAGTTTCGACAATGCATCTTGCACAAGTCGTTCGCTTTCAGTATCTAATGCTGATGTAGCTTCGTCGAGAATCAAAATAGGAGGATTTTTGAGCACTGCACGAGCAATGCTAATGCGCTGACGCTGTCCGCCGGAGAGTTTCGAGCCCCTATCTCCTACCCCTGTGTCGTATTTTTCGGGTTTTTCGTCGATAAATTCGGTGGCGTTGGCAATGGCAGCTGCAGCGGTAACTTCCTCATCAGTAGCCGATTCCACGCCGAAAGCTATATTGTTGCGAATGGTATCATTAAAGAGAATAGATTCTTGGTTAACGTTGCCCATCATAGAGCGAAGGTCGGTGAGTTTGTAATTTTTAATGTTGATGCCGTCGATAAGAATTTCACCCTCCTCTATATCCCAAAATCGGGGAAGAAGGTCTACAAGTGTGGATTTTCCGCTGCCGCTCTGTCCTACGAGTGCTACAGTTTTGCCTTTCTCAATTTTAAGATTGATATTGCGGAGAACATATTTTTCGGCATATTTAAACGACACGTTGCGAAATTCGATACTCTGTTTAAAATCGTTGATACGCACTGGATTAGCGATTTCGGGAACGTGCATTGTTTCGTCGAGAATCTTATTAACACGGTCGAGCGAAGCCATACCCTTCTGAATGGTGTTGAATGTGCGTGCAAGGTCTTTGGCAGGGTTCAACAACTGTGAGAATACCGCTAAAAAGAATATAAAAGCTGCTGAAGAAAACGATCCTGCACCTTCGAGAACAAGATATCCGCCGCCCACGAGCACCACAGTAAACACTGCGATACCGAGAAATTCGCTCAACGGCGACGATAACGAATGTTTGCGATACACTTTGTTTTGAAGACGGTAAATTTTATCGTTGATTTTTTCGAAACGAGCCTTCATCTTACCCTCTGCAATAAAGGCTTTTACAATGCGCAATCCGCCGAGGGTTTCTTCCATAACGGTGAGCATTTCGCCTGCCGCAGCCTGACCAAGTCCCGATGAAGATTTAAGACTTTTGCCCAAACGTCCTATCAACAAGGCAATTATAGGCAGTACCACAAGCACACCAAGGGTAAGTTCCCAACTAGTATAAATCAGCGTTCCTAAGTAAAGCACAATTTGAATGGGGTCTTTAAAGAGCATATCCAAACTGCCCGAAATACTTGAACGTATCTCTTGAACATCGCTTGTGAAACGGCTGAGGATATCGCCTTTCTTGGATTCGGAGAAATAGCGCAAAGGCAAATCAAGAATTTTGTAATAAATTTTGCGCTGAAAATTCATCACAGTACCGTTGCTGATGGGCGCCATGTAAAACGAACCCATATATCCAAAAAAGTTTTTGAAAAATGCACCGACAATCACAAACAATCCGATATACATCAGAGCAGCAAGTTTGCCGTCGGTAATAATGACTTGATAAAGAAAATAATCGAGATAATCATCGGCATGACTAAGGCACTCGTAACTAAGAGTAAAATCGCCCGGATATTTCACCTCCTTATTGGTGTCGGAAAAAATCATATTCAGAAATGGTATAATCATCGCCATACTAAATAGCGAAAACACTGTGCTTAAGGAGTTTAGAAGCACATTCAAAAAAGCGTACTTTTTAAAAGGTTTTAGATAACTTACTACGGTGGATATTGTATTCACAGCTTGATATTTTAATTTGATTTACGGTGCAAATATACAAAAAAAAACTAACGCAAAAAAAATACGCCCTTGCGCTGCAAAGACGTATTTTCAATTTAAACTAAACGTTTTAACTATGAACTACACTTATAAAACGCACATACCATCGGTTTATTATATCCGGTAAAAAAAATAATCCTCATCAACCCTAAATCACATAATGCGTTCCTGCAGAGAATCGAGGAGCAAGCTCTATGGAAAAACGATCTTGGAAGGTGGAAAGCAAACGTTCGATGATTTGGTGCGAATTGTTTTCGGCCGAAATGTGCGATGCAATAATATGCGTGAGCGATGGCGATGCATGATTTTGAATTAACTCTATTGCATCAACATTGGATAGATGTCCACGTTCTGAATGTATTCTTTCTTTGAGATATTGAGGATACGAACCATTTTGAAGCATTTCATAATCGTAATTCATCTCTAAAAACACCACCCTGCATTTTGAAAAACTATCCACACAAACACTATCTGCAACCCCTATATCGGTGATTATGCCTATATACGAATCGTTAACCTTTACTATAAAACTATAAGGGTCAACGGCATCGTGATGTTTTTTAAAAGGAAACACTTCGATATTAGAAGCCACTTTTACGGAATTTACCCCATCAAAAAGTTTGTAATCTTGCGGACGTTTGCGCCGCGAAAGTGCGTTGTAGGTGGCGGCACTAAAATATACAGGTATATTATGACGGTGCGAAATAGATTTCAACCCAGCCACGTGGTCGTAATGCTCGTGCGATACAAAGAGTGCACGTATTTTTGTGGTATCAATTTGAGCTGTTTCGGCACGCTCCATAAAACGGCGATTTGAAATACCTCCGTCGATAAGCACAGCATCGGTTTCGTTGCCTATATAATAACAATTGCCATTGCTGCCCGAGGCGAGACTACAAAACTCAATCATTGTACACTTTAATTTCGTTGTAAAAAGTATCGCGCTCTACGGGGATAAGATTTTCAGATTTGATCAAGTCTACAATCTGTTCCACAGTCATAACGGGCTTGCCTTCTACCCCTGCCATGGTGTAAATTTTGGTGCTGTCATTAACCGTTCCATCAATATCGTCGGCTCCGTATTGAAGGGCAAGGCGGGTGGTTTCTAATCCGCTCATTACCCAATATGCCTTGATATGAGGGAAATTATCTAAGAATATTCGCGAAATGGCGTAATTTTTTAAATCTTCTAATAGCGGCACTTCGCCAATGTTGCTCAAAGAGTTGTTTTCGTGGCGATATTTAAGGGGAATAAAAGCTGAAAATCCGTGAATTTCGTCTTGAAGTGTGCGCAGACGGTTGAGATGGTCGATACGTTGGGCGTAAGTTTCAAGATGTCCGTAAAGTATTGTAGCATTGGTAGAAATGCCGAGCTGATGTGCAGTTTTATGAATTTCGAGCCATTTATCTGATTTGGTTTTTTCGGGACAGATTTGCGCTCTCAATTCTTCGTCGAAAATTTCTGCTCCTCCGCCCGGGATAGATTCTAAGCCCGCAGCTTTGAGTTTTTCGAGACCTGCTTTGAGGGTTAATCCCGCCTTATTGACCATATACTCAATTTCCACAGCGGTAAAAGCCTTTACCACAATGCCGGGAATAATGTTTTTAACCTCGCGGATAAGATTGCAATAGTAATCAATATCACGGTCGGGATGAACACCTCCAACGATATGGCACTCAGTTGCATGGCTATCTTTGTAACGCTTTACTTGATGGAGAATTTCGTCGAGCGAGAGTTCCCACGCCTGAGCATCGCCTTTAGGTTTTTTGTAACTACAAAAGCGGCAATTATTTACACAAACATTGGTGGGTTCGATATGAAAATTACGGTTAAAGAAAACTTTTCGTCCGGTTTTGTTCTCCTTAACGGCAAACGCCAACATGCCAAGCAATCCGAGCGGAGCTTTTTGATAAAGCACCAGAGCCTCATCGGTGGTAATGCGGTTGCCTGCAAGAATTTTTTGTGCAATTGCTTTAATATCAGAGCTTGCCGAAGAATTTTGAATAATACTATTATATAAGGTGTGCATTTTTTCAAAAATTTTTGGTGCAAAGGTAATAATTTGTGTAATATTTTTGTATAATCGTGGTCTATAACTAAAAAATGAAGTATAACATGACACATAAAATTATTACCGCCGTATTATCTGCCGCCATAATTGTTGTAAGTTCGTGCAGATCATCAATTAAAATCAACAACGAAGAAACAAGAGCTAATTTTTTTCCCGAAGAAAATGGCGAAGGCTCTATGGAACCTATTAAACTTGGCTATAAATATCAAACACCACCATTGCAACAAATTCCGCCGTGTAGTAGTATAGTAACAGGCACGCTCAACAACGGTCTAACATATTACATCTACAAAACCAACGAAAATCAGGGATTTAACAACGTGGCTGAAATTATGCTTATGCAAAAAACCGGTTCATTGGTAGAAGACGACGAACAAATAGGCGTTGCACACTTTGTAGAGCACTGTGCTTCAACTAATAAAGGCTTCAATTCACTTGATTATTTCAAGAAGAAGGGTGGTTTTCCTAACGCCACAACAGCATTCAATTTTACCGAATATCACAGTGGTCTTATTTTGAGCTCGGCAATTGATTCGAGTATGTATGTTATGCGCCACATTGCCTCTAACTGCAATTTTTACAACGAAGACCTTGAACGCGAACGCAAAATAATCCTCGAAGAATATCGAATGCGTAATTATTCAGCTATGTTTGATATAATCAATAATATACACCAAGGCACTCGCTATGCCAAACGCCCAGTACTTGGAACAATCGAAAGTATTAATGCCATTACGGTGGACGATTTGCGCAATTATTATAACAAATGGTATCAACCTCAAAATCAGGCAATTTTGGTTTTTGGCGACATTGACATAAAGCAAACCGAAGATAAAATAAAAGAAGTATTCAGCAATCTCAAACGCGGCTCTACCGATATACCAACCTACAAATACACACATACTCCCCATACCGAACCCATTTTTGCAACCGTAGAAAACAACTGGGAATCTATCGGACGCTTAGAATTATATTTTAATATCCCCGATCAAAACCTTGCGCTCAACCGCAATACAGTAGCATGGAGTATACAAAATCATCTTCAAGACAGGATTGCTAAAACAATCAATAATCGTTTAGAAAATATAAAAAACGAGTCGGAACTATTTGAATATGTAGATTGTAGCAACAACTCCGGTTTTTCGGTTACCGATAATACTCAATTGAAAGTGTCGGTTGGCTTTGTTCCACAAAATTGGCGTAATGCCGTTGAAGCAGTAGTGGCTGAAATTGAGAAAATTAAACAGTACGGCTGGACCAAAAAAGAGATATATAGTTTGTTTTCGGGATATAACGACACATTGCAACCGCTAACCGATAGCGTTGATTTTTCGGTGTCGTCAAGGTGGGGCGACAACAATTGTGGCGCAGACATATCGTATATCAACAACTTTGCATACGGCGAACCAATATTCGACAAAAATAACCACGGACCTTTGTCGATGTACCAAAGCAATCATTTAAATCCCGGTGTCTACCACGATTATTATACTAAAATTGTCACTGACAGCAATATGGTAGTAATACTTGGTTTGCCGCAAGGTATCAACAGCAACGAGGTTCGCAACGTATATATGCAAGCCCGCAACGCCAATTATGAAAACACTAAGTATCGCTATGCCGAACAGCCAAAGTATAGATCTTTTATTGATAATCTCGACGTTAACCCCGCTCCCGGCAAAACTGTAAAAGTGCGCAAAATAGATTTTGAAAAATGCACCGAACTTACATTCAAAAACGGTGTTAAGGCGGTGGTGTGTGACAAAAATTCAGGTCAGTACGACATTCACATTAAGGGCATTAGACAAGGTGCACTAACGCATTACAACAACGATGATGCAAAAAAAATAAAGCTTCTTTCCGACGTAATTGCCACACCTATGTTTGCCATAAAGCATATCACTAAAAATACGATGTTCAATTTCGATCATTATTACGATACCTACGAATGTGATGCGCGACTATCGTCGTTTACAATAGAAAAATGGTTGAAATATCTTCATTACTGCCTTACTACCACCGACATAGATACACTACGCTTTAACGGCATTATTCAAAAATATATAGCTAATGCCAACTCCGAAAACTCTCTACTGAGCCAATTCGACAACTTGTTTGACAATGCTATTCACGACGAAAATTACGCCGATTTATTTGCGCCGCTTTCAGAAGAAGCACTTAACAAACTCACAATCAGCGAACTAAAAAATCTTTATCAAAGCTACATTTCTAACTACAACGGCACTGTATTTTTAATTCAAAGCGATTACAATGTAAAACAACTAAAACCTTTGTTAGAAAAATACCTTGGTTCGTTGCCATCTAAGCCCACACCTGTAACACCTACCGACAACAAAGCTTTTCACTTTAAAACCGTCAGCGACACATCGGTTTACCATTATCAAGCCGACGAAGCTCGTTCTGATATTCAACTAAGTTACACTCTTTTTAACGGTTACCAATATTCTCAAAAAAGATTGATAATACAAAAAGCATTTGAAAACATACTTTACAACCTATTGTTCAATCATATACGTGTTGCCGACGGCTCAGCATACTCGTTTTATACAAGTATTTATACCACAAGAAAACCCACCGAGGGACAAGTTTTATACGCATACACTGTTTGTAAGCCCGAAAATGCTCGTATCATTCTCAACAAGATGGACTCTATTATTCATCAAATGGCATACGGCGACCTAATTACCGAACAGCAGGTTAAAACCTTTACTGACAATTTCTTAAATTCGTTCAACACCACTATTTTACAACGCAACTATATCAATCACCTTACCAACCTCTACCTCAACGATGGTATCGACAAGCGTATTACCGACCCCGCACTAATCCGTTCGCTCACCGCTGCCGATTTGCGAAACTTTGGCAAAGAGATGATAGAACAAGGAGTTAAACACGAATTAATTGTAACGGGGGAGTAACTATGCTAATACAACATTCCAAAGCACCATAGCGGAATCCGGTTTTTTCTACCAATTTCGATATTATCGAGTGCTAAATAACTGTCGGGAAGGTCTTTGAAAGTCTACACGATTGAATTTTTGTTCTTCAAAATCTTGATTGCCTTCGCTTTCGAGTATTTTGGCAATTTTGATTTGACGTTTAAAAATGACACTAAGAAACCCTTCAAGCACCACGTGGTCGGCCGTGTTGCGCAAAAGGCGTTTCATTGCCCAATCGAATCTGATGTAGTTTCCCTTAGACAATTCTTTTTTTGTATTTCCTACAAAGTTAGCGGTTTGCTTTCTATTCTCCAAATTTATTTTTTCGTATTTTAACACCGAATTAAACTAAGGAAACAAAAACTTTTATTAACCACGGAACACACTAAAGGGCACTGAAAAAAACACAAGGCAACAAGTTGCGGTGTGTTTTGGAGGAAAGCACGGAAACTGACACAATATTCTGTTTGTCAAGGTTTTATTGATATCCAATAAAAGGGTTGAAAACATTTTTTATATATTGCAGTATGTTAGTGATACTACAAGTTGTTAGTTTGTAGTGGGTGTTATATGATATACAATTAAGAATCTAGTTTAACATCATTTTGACTATTATATTTATAATAATTCTTGTTTGATTTTATTTCTTGCTTTAATGTAGAGTATAATCAATATAACAAATAGTATAGTTCCAACAATCATAGCAATTATAGCCTTCTTTTTACGTTCCCATTTGTCAAATGATTTTATAATTGTACCATCAATAATGATTTGATAATATTTGAATGCAATTGCAGTTCCAACTCCTTTGCCAACATAATTGGATGTCTGGAACCATATTTGTATAAAATGCTCTGTACTATCAGATGTCAAAAATAAATTTATCTTTTCAAAGAGTTCGTCATTAAATCCCTTAAAATATATGTTACTGCTGTATTTCGCACAAGGAATATTATAATCAAAAGGCTTGTGATTCCATTTCAATGTAAGTGTTTTGTAATAATTGTTCCTTTCTTCTAACATACCCTCGGTATATGAGCAATCATATAGGGTGTCAGCACTTTTCAAGAACATCAAAAGACCACAACCAACAATACCTAGTGATATCAACCATAATACAAGGAATCCATTTCTGCAATTTTTTAGTTCTGCTTCTAAACTTATTTTTGTTCCCTTCATTTTACCTCCGATTCAATATTCCTAACAAAGGAATCAATTTCTTCAATTATATCGTTTTCTTTATTAGTATATTTGTTTATTTCATATCCCGCTTTAAATGTTGCCCAAAAACCATTAAACTTACAGAAGGCTTCTGACACTTCAAGTACTGTCGATGCATCAAATGTCAAAGCAGATTTGACATCAAGTAATTTTGATATCACTGTCCACGCAAGTTTTACTTCATCAGGAAAATGATCATTAATAAACAAATTTATTTCATAAAACGACATAGCAACGTTGGCTGCTCCCATAATCGCATTAACAATAACAAATATTTTATTCCCTTTTTGAGCTAATGTAAAGAGGTCACCTACACCAAATACAAAAGAAACTACTGTTATTGCCGATTCGAAGTAATCCATATTTCTATCAAATAGGAACTTTTCGTTCATAGCGTGAAACAAGAAGCCGGGTATAATCAGTGTTTGATTATGTTTAGCATTCGTAAAAAACACTTCTGGCGTGGTTTTGCAATGCAAGAGCACTATTCCTTGGGCATCTATCACGTCTTGGTGATATTCTTTGGAACTACCCCAACCAAGATTTGCTGACAGGAAAACATTCAACCTATCACCGAACCAATAATCTATAGAAATTTTCCCATTATTATATTCGGTGTCATATGTAACGTACTTACTATTATCGTTCTCCCTGTCCCAATATAAGAAACAATCTCCTTTTGATATATCGCTTTGTACTACCTTAATTCTCTCTCTGTTTAACAACGTCCATTTCTTTGTAAGTTCCGCTAAAAAACGGAGATAATTGTCGTTGTACAATCGATTGCATAGATCCGAGAAAACTTCAGAATTCAAAATAAACGAGAGCATTTCTTTTATTTGGTCGTATGGAGTGGACTTAATCAATTCGATTATGAAGCTCCCACTGTATGCGACTATGCCGAAATTCGGGGTATTCGATAGCCGTTTCAGCATAACTTTACGGATAGGTAATTCTAATTGACTAAAATCAATTAGTTTGGGATAAATTAAAAGACACTCTATCAAATTTTTACTATTGGGGTTTTTACTAAATATGTTTGATTCCAACTCTTGCATCCTACTACTATATGAATCTATCAGATAATTGAACAATTCTTGGGATGAAACATCACGGCAATGTAATGTAAAATACTGGCTATAAGACGACAATTGGTCTGTCGTAAGATTTTGTCCGTCAAAGTTTTTCTTTCCCAGTATTTCAAAAGAGATTTCGGTATCTGATTCTTTGAATTTGATTCTGGCACCGTTCTTAGCATTGAAATCGTGTCCGAATTTGTAGGTGAACGGTGTTTTGTTGATATACGAATAACAGAATGCATTTATAAACTGCATAGTGTTTAAGCCGAACTCACTAATTTGAAAATCTGCTATTGGCCCATACTGTTCCATTTTCTGTTCTTCCTCCTTTTTCTTGTTTATCTCCTGTCTACTGCCCAAATATCTATATTGTTCCAAATCGCCGAAAAGCCACAATTTATCCCTGTCGGCATTAGGGGTGCTCTTAATCAAATCAATTTCAAATTGTTCTTTGTCATAATTACAACTACCCGGTATATATGATTCAGATACCCAAGGTGTTTTATTTAACCTTTTCAGCATCACATTGCGTATATTGATATCAAGTTTACTCAACTCAATTGGCTCAGGATACATAGAACAGTCCTCTAAAAAGTTATCATATTGGTCAGTGATTTTCATAATATTAGATAGCATTATTTCTTTACGGTCGTTATAAGTATCTATCAAATATTCAAACATTATATCAGGATTTGCCCCATTATTGCATTCAATGGTAAAAAAATTACTATAATCCGACAAACTTTTTGATGTGGGTGTGATATTAAGATCTTTAGAAATATTAATATCAACAGTAATCATTCCCTTTAATGTTGGATATGTTTTGTTATGATTAGACGGAGTAACTGCACTAGTCTCTATTTTAAGATCCTTTTTAGAATTATAGATAAACGGTTGATGGTTTTGTAAAGCATAACAAAAAGCATTAACAAACTTCATAAAACAGACATAACTATTTGGCTTTAGTGATAATTCCCCCTCTCCTTCATCCTTATTCCACTTCATCCACACCCTCCCCGGGTCTTGGATTTGATCCCATTGGAAGTGCCACAATTCTTCTCCTGAAGCATAGTCCATAAGGTTGGCGGTTTTGCCGGAGATGCTGGAGTTCTCAAACACGTGCTCTAAGCCTGCCACGCCGTGACCTAACTCGTGGGCGATGGTGTGCGGTGAGCCGCCATCGTAGATAAAACCGGCGTTGTAGCCACGGGGCATATAGCCGGAGACAAGGGTGCCGTTGCCGTCTTTTTTGTCGGTGACGTTGTCTATAAAGAAAAGGTAGAAGACTCCGTCTTCCATTTGGTTGTCGAAGGCTCTAAGCACTTTCTTCTGGTCTTCGTTGTAGACGGAGAGAATGCCGCTGCCGCCGTGGGAGAAGGATGTTAAATCGTCGATGGAAATGGTGGTATGTGAGATTTTAAAACTAACCGCACATTGATTGTACACTTTATTTAAAGACTCCTCCACTTTTTTAACAGCCTTATCCACGTTTTTTTCGTGCAATATTTTTGCCTCATTCACACTCACCAAAACCACATTATATATCTTTCTCTGATAAGTATTCAAAAACAATTTTCCTATCTTCTTATCGCCACGGTAGGCGTAGATGTAGTTGGTGTCGGGTTGGGATACGCCGGTGAAGGAGAGGATGTTGCCGTCTACTACTTTGAGTTTTACACCGTATTTGTCTTTGAAGATTACGCTGTCGCGGTCGGGGTATGAGCCAAAGTCTACGATTACTTTGTCGTTTTTACCGCATTCTACACTTTTGTAGCGGAAATCGTAATTGCCTGATTTGGGATAGTATTCGTCGGTGGCAAAAATTCCGTGGTCGCCGCTGCCGATGTGGTCGAAGGCGTAGGTCTGGGCGTCGTATTTTTTGAAGTTTATCTGCCACTCCCCTAACGAGTCCAGCTGTCGGTGGTATTCGTTGAGGAGGTGGCGGTCGTCGCCTGCGAATTTGTATTCCTTTACGCCCATTACTTGTCCTTTTTTGGATACTACTAA
>JAGCVU010000245.1 GCA_017962175.1 Bacteroidales bacterium
AGCGACCTTGGAAACATCGGCGACATTCTATCTGCAAACAATATAATCGGCGTCACCGACCCCGTATACCCCGTCTACGTTGACACCAACAGTATGGCAGGACGTCAAATTCGCTACATTCCCTGCACGGCAGAAAACGGCTTTACAGGTGATATTCCCACCGAAAAAATAGACGTAATGTATCTCTGTTTTCCCAACAACCCCACCGGCGCAGTTATCACTCGCGAAGGCTTAAAACGTTGGGTAGATTACGCCCTTAAAAACGACACACTAATACTCTATGATTCAGCATACGAGGCATTTATCACCGACCCTGCCATCCCCCATTCTATCTACGAAATTGAGGGTGCAAAAGAATGTGCCATAGAGTTTCGCAGTTTTTCAAAAACGGCAGGATTCACCGGCATACGTTGCGGTTACACAGTGATACCCAACGAGTTGAAGATACAATCCGAAAGTGGCGATCGTGTTGCGCTCAATCCTGTTTGGAATCGTCGTCAATGCTCAAAATTCAACGGAGCATCGTACATCTCGCAGCGCGGCGCGGAGGCTGTTTTTTCGGCAGAAGGATACAGTCAAACCCGCGCCACCATTCAATATTATCTCACCAACGCCCAAATCATTCGCGACAGTCTATCGAAATCCGGCTTAGAGGTATTCGGCGGCGAAAACGCACCCTACATTTGGGTTCGCACCCCCGGCGTAGATTCATGGACCTTCTTCGACCGTCTTCTCCACAACGCCCAAGTAGTAGTAACCCCCGGTGCCGGCTTCGGACCCTCCGGCGAAGGCTACGTCCGCATCACAGCATTTGGAACAAGAGAAAATACCAAGGAGGCAATCGAGAGGATAGAGAGGAGTTTGTAGGGGGGATTATTCCTCTCGGTTTTGTCAAAAAAATGAGAAAAAAAGTTGCAAGTATCTAAAAAACAATATATATGCCACTTATAAGTTGCAACTTTGGGCAAAAATATGCAACCTATAAGTGGCATGCCGTTCTTATAACATAGTTTTATACTTATTTCCTACCCAATCAAATTGAGGCTCGGCGACAAAATGTCCATTACTATCCACAATACCCCATTTATCATTTACACGGGCAAAAAGGACATCATAAAAAGAATAGGTATCGTCAAATATTGGTTCGATGACAAGTTTTCCTTTGGGGTTAATTAGTCCATATTTCTTATTGTGAATTACCGAAAAAAAGCCATCATCATTAAGTCTTATGTTGTCGTATGTTGGTGGAATAATGATTTTGCCCGTTTCATCAAAAATTCCAAATTGTGTAGAACTGTAAACCGCGATTCCATTTTGATTGAATTCATCAAAGTCCTCATAATCAATATTAATAACCTTTTTCTGTACATCATTATACCAATAGGCATTATCAAATTTGGGTTCGATGACAACTTCTCCTTTTGGGTCAATCCGTCCATATTTCTTATTATGAATTACTAAAAAATATCCGTCGTCATCAAGTCTAATACTGTCGTAAATTGGTTGAAGGATGGTTTTACCTCTTTTATCAAAGAGTCCAAATTTTGGAGAAGAGAAAATAGCGATTCCATTTTTGTTAAATCCATCAAATTCCTTACTTGAAGTAACAATGACCGTTTTTCCTGTATGATCGATAATTTCATTTGATTCACTCTTTTCAACAAGTGCCATTCCATTTTTGTAAAATGAATGTGCTTCAATAAATTGTGGTTCAATCACAAACTTGCCCGTGGCATCAATGTAGCCCCATTTATTATCAATTTTGACTGCCGCAAATCCGTAATCGGAAAAACCTTTTGAATCTGAAAATTTGGGTTCAATGACAATTTTGCCCGTCTTGTCAATGAAACCCCATTTGTCACCGACAGAAACGTTCAACAAACCATTTTGGGCAAAGAAATCACGATATTCAAATTGTGGTGGAATGACAATTTCGCCTTTGGAATCAATGTAACCCCATTTATCATCAATTTGCACTGCCGCAAGACCGTTTTCAAAAACCGTAACGTCATAAAACCGAGGTTCAGTAACAATCTTGCCGGTTATATCGATGAAACCGTACAAATCATTTTCTTCAACCGCCACCAAACCGAAATTTGAAAAATCATCTATACAATCATCATATTTTGTCTCAATTACAATCTTGCCAGTGTTATCTATATAACCACATTTTGTATTTTTGACAACCATTGCAAGCCCGCATTTTTCAAATGGAAATGCTTTTTCATACTCTGGCTCTATTACAAACTTGCCGCCTTTGTCAATGAAACCATATTTACCGTTTTTTGAGGCTGGTGCCAAACCGTTGTCTGTAAATTCATCACAATCTTCAAACTTCGGCTCTATAACCCATTCGCCCAATTCATTGATAAATCCGGCTTTGCCCTTATAACCTGCGGGGATAAGGACTGTCAATTCTGATGGATTTAAGACCGTCTTATATTTCGGCTTGTTGGACTCTTTCAGCCCAATTGCCGACAAAATCCGTGAGATAAATGATTCTTCGTTCATATTTTTAGATTTCATTTTGTAATATTACTCATCAAGATATTTTATAAAAAGTCAACGGCATCTTCTAATGGCTTAATGTTGTTTTTGATTTCAAGCAACAATCCCCGTTGTTCTGAAAATATCGATTCCATATTTGTCAATTTGGTTGCGGAAAAATGGGTTTAAATTATTATGGTCGCATATCAAGTCTACTTTACAACCTAAAAGTTCCTCCAAAAACTGGGCGGCGGCTATGGCATTGTAAAATACTGGCGGCATTTTTACAAATAGATCCACATCGCTGTTTTCGTTATGCTTGTTTTTTGCCACGCTTCCAAAAAGCCGCATAAAAGTGATTCCGAAATCGTTGTGAAGTTTTTCGGAATTGTCTCTCAATAGGTTAATATAGTACGACTGCGATTTCATATCTATTCTTTTGCAAAGTTAGCAACTTTATTAAATCAAAATTAGATTATTGCCTCATATATCCTTTTCCCCTCATACTCAATCCATTCGGGTTTTTCTTGAACCACTTTGTTTTTGAGGAATGAGAAGGTTACAAGGTAGCCTTCGGATAGGTAGCGATTGGTAAGGTATTCCGAAAGTTGGTCTCTGCCAGAGATTTCGTATTCGGTGCCGTGCCATATTTTTAGTTCTATAACGTACTCTTTGCGATTGTAGGTGATTACCAAATCCATACGACTGCCGTCGTCGTTTTCGGGCTCGGAATAATAAAAGCCTGTGCCGTTGATAATCGGTTTAAGAAAACAGATGAACATAAAGCGTCCCTCTCGTTCAAGAAACTCCTCTTTGTTCTTTTTCTTCGACATCAAATCTTTAAAACGATTGATAATCAATGGCATATTAAGGTCGCCGTTTTTATCGATGAAGACACCTGTATTGCTATTCAACTGACTGAGCGTATTTTCGGCAATGAAATATTCATACAAAACCTGTTGAAAAATCAGATTGTGAATCTGCGCCCTCGAATTTTTGTCAGGACGTATGTAGGCAAACATTCTCGCCAAATCAACCGGCGTATTCAACGCGTAATAATTGATGTAAATTCGGTCTAATGTAACCGCTCTGAGAAACGTTTTGAGTTCGGGATATTGTTCCATATTCCTTTTGATGTACTTCAAAAGTGTGAAATTTTCGTCTCTCAACACAGTTTTTACACCTTTCAAAACACCGTCCAAAGTCCAATCCTTGTCTAATTGTTCGTCGATTGCCTTGCAAACCGCACTCACCAAAACGGGATAGCCCGACGTATATTTGTAAATCTCCTCAGAAATTTCTTTTATGTTGAATCCAAAATGATAATCATTCTCATAGTCGGCAAGCATCGTGCTTATTTCCTGAGGATTAAATGTCATATCGAGTTTGTAATCGGCGGCAACATTCCACGGCGAATTGAATTGATGCTCCTCTTCGGGGCGTATTTTAAGTTTCAAATTCTTGACATCGTAAACACCTGCAAGAATTACCGACCAAAATGTGAGGGTTTCATCGCTAAATTTTTCGCGGTCGAGATACAGATTGCGCAACATCCCAAGAAATCTTACAAAAACCTCGTTGTTGCTTGCCTTGTCTACTTCGTCGATGGTAAGCACCACTTTTCTACCGCATTTCTGGCAAAAATCGGTAATTTTTTGAGATAATTGGTCAAAATCAAACTTTTGTGTATTTTTTGCATCCTGCCAAAAACTTATAACACTTTTGTCGTTTTCTCGAACACAAGCATCTATAATCTTGGTACAAAAATATTTACAAAAAGAATCATCGTCATTCCAACTATCTTCTGAGTATTTTTCAAAACTTGCAGGTATCACTAAATACCTATCACTCAAATTATTGTAAATCCAATTAAGCGAGGTGGATTTTCCAAACTGTCGTGCACGAGTGATTGTAAAATATTTACCGTCGTCTATCAAGCCTTCAAAAACCTTCATCTTTGCCGTAACGTCCACCATATAGTGACGTTTTGGATTGCAAGTTACCGATGTGTTAAATTCTTTTGCCATAACTTTTGCCTTTATTGTCTCTGCAAAGGTAATCCATTTTTCTCAAATCCCAAATCAAAAATTCAGTTTTTCTCGTATTCTCGCCGTCCGTTTTTATCTGTAATTTTGCGGCGTTGAAAATAATTACATGGCAATGAAAAAAGCAATTTTGAAACTTGTCGACGGCAGCGAATACGAGGGGCTGTCGTTTGGCTACGAAAAATCGGTAGCGGGCGAATTGGTGTTCTACACCGCTATGACGGGCTATCCCGAAAGCCTCACCGACCCAAGTTACAAGGGGCAGATTCTTATTCCTACCTACCCTATGATTGGTAATTACGGTGTGCCGGGCGATGAAAAAACTAACGGTGTATCAAACTTTTACGAGTCGGACAAGATTCAATGTTCGGCTCTTGTTATTTCTAACTATTCGGAGCGTTACAGCCATTGGGACTCGAAAAAAAGTCTCGGCGATTGGCTCAAAGAGTGGCAAGTGCCCGGTATTTGCGGCATCGACACTCGCGCTCTCACCAAAAAACTCCGCGAATACGGCTCAATGTCGGGCAAGATAATATTTGATAATGAGGATATTCCATTTTACGACCCCAACCAAGACAACCTTGTGGCAATGGTCTCTACAAAAGATATAACCACCTACGGCTCAGGTAAATACAAAGTTTTGATGGTAGACTGCGGAATGAAAAACAATATTCTCCGCTGCCTTTTGAAACACGATGTTACCATCAAACGTGTGCCTTGGGACTATGATTTTATTAACGAAGATTACGACGGACTATTTATTTCAAATGGTCCCGGCGACCCCGCAAAATGCACTGTCACAGTTGAAAACATCAAGAAGGCTTTGCAGCAAGACCGTCCGATTATGGGCATTTGTCTTGGCAATCAGTTGCTTGCACTGGCAGCGGGCGCAAAAACATACAAACTAAAATACGGACACCGCAGCCACAACCAACCCGTGCAGATTCCTGGCACTCACCGCTGTTTTATTACAAGTCAAAATCACGGCTATGCCATTGACGATAAGACAATTCCAAGCGATTGGGAAACAATGTTCGTTAACCTTAACGACGGCACCAACGAGGGAATCAGGCACAAAGAAAAACCGTTTTTCTCCACTCAGTTTCACCCCGAGGCTTCGAGCGGACCGGTGGATACCGAATCGCTTTTTGCAGAATTTTTCAACAATATGGTAAAATACAAAAACAAATAAGAATTATGGAAGATTGTAAAAAAATATTAGTACTTGGCTCGGGCGCATTAAAAATTGGCGAATCGGGCGAGTTTGACTATTCAGGATCGCAGGCGTTGAAGGCGTTGCGCGAGGAGGGAAAATTCACAATCCTCATCAACCCGAATATTGCTACGGTGCAGACCTCAGAAGGCATTGCCGACGTGATTTATTATCTGCCCGTTACTCCCGAATTTGTTGAAAAGGTAATTATTAAAGAAAAACCCGATGCCATTCTTTTGGCGTTTGGCGGTCAAACTGCACTCAACTGCGGCGTGGCTTTGCATAAGTCGGGTGTGTTAGAAAAATATAACGTCAAGGTGCTCGGTACTCCCGTTCAGGCGATTATCAACACCGAAGACCGCGAACTTTTTGCCGAAATGATGCACAGCATTGGCGTAAAAACTGCTAAGAGCGTGGCTGTCAACAATATCGACGAGGCTTTGAATGTTGTCCGCGAAATAGGCTATCCCGTGATTGTGCGTGCTGCGTACACTCTCGGCGGTCTCGGTTCGGGTTTCTGTGCCAACGATGACGAACTCCGTCGCCTTGCCGAATCTGCGTTTTCGTATTCGCCCCAAATTCTTATCGAAAAATCGCTCAAAGGTTGGAAAGAGATTGAATACGAGGTAGTTCGCGACCGTTACGACAACTGCATCACAGTCTGCAATATGGAGAATTTCGACCCGCTCGGCATCCATACCGGCGAAAGCGTTGTGGTGGCTCCCTCGCAGACCCTCAGCGACCACGAATACCACCT
>JAGCVU010000246.1 GCA_017962175.1 Bacteroidales bacterium
AAGTGGTTGTGCCATTGCAGATTACAAACATTCCGTTGTCGGTGTAGATACGTGCTTCGATGCCAAGTTTTTGGTATTCGGTAAGGAGGCTGATGTTGCCGATCGAATGGTCTTCGCGGCGACCTGTAGCGCCTACAATGGCAATTTTTTTTGCACCGTGACGATGTGCGTAGAGCACATTTTTGGTTTGGTCGTTGGTTTCTTGTTCGGAAAAAATGCGGATAATGGGCGCAAACTGCATACGTATTTCGTCGGACATAGAGTCGCCGTCGCCGATGATTCGCCAAGGAGTGTTGCCACGAGAGATATATTCCTGAGCCGCACCGTCGCAACATTGCACACGGGGAGCATTTTGCAAAATGCCAAGCGGAATGGGGTGCATAGGGTAAGTGCCGCCGCCGAGAATAACTGTATCTGGTTGAAAATCAAACGTTATCATTGTACTGAGTTTTTTCCATTAAGTTCCATTTTTTGTAACCGTAAAATGCTACCACA
Source organism: Bacteroidales bacterium (assembly GCA_017962175.1). Classification (GTDB taxonomy): domain Bacteria; phylum Bacteroidota; class Bacteroidia; order Bacteroidales; family UBA3824; genus UBA3824. Next base: position 496 of record JAGCVU010000246.1, read on the forward strand.
GTGTAAACGGCGTAAAGAACGGCGGTGAAATAGATTCCTTTGTAGAAGTAAAGTGCTGAACTAACGGCATCTACGGCAATCCATACAAACCATTGCTCTACGTGTTTTTTTGCCAACATCCACAATGCTACAATGCTTAGAGCGGTGGTTGCCGAGTCGTAAAAAGGCACTGTGCTGTCGGTAAATTTGGTCAAAATTAAATAAATCGGAATAAAAACCAAAATAGTTATCAAAAATAGTATAACTCCTTGACGTACTGAGGTATGTACAATGGGCAGAGGTTTGTCTTGTTTTTTGCCAAATTTCCAAAAAAGGAAACCGTACAATGCAGCAACGATGTAATAAACTTGGATGCCAAAATCAGCATACAAACCGCTTTGATAAAAAACAACGGTGTAAATCGCCGGCATAACTATACCTGTGAGCCACAGCCATATAGAGGCTTTTACCTCTTGCCATAGATACACAAAGCCTATAATCGTGCCGACGATTTCTAACCAGTTGTTTGAGAGATATTCTAACATAATAATTATTAGAATCTTATGCTTGCGTGAAACAAAAAGTTAATCGGTGCAGATGGGGCAAAACCGGCAATCTCTTCGTAATCGGTCCAAGCTTTTAGTGTTCCATCAGCGTTCTGGCTCAAATAACAACCAGCCCATCCGTTGTTGTCGTATTCGGCTGAAAATACGTTATATACAGATAATCCGAGAGTCAACGACTTGGGTACTCTAAAATTAAAAGTGTACGAAAGGTCGATGTCGGTGGTGGTGAATTTATCCAAAAACATTTCGTATTCTTTTCCGTCGTATTGGCAATAGTCTATGCCATAGTTGTTTAAATACTGTTTACCAACAAATCGCGTTAAGATAGATGCATTGAATCCGCCTTTTGTAAAGGTGAAAATGTTGTTGGCAATAACTTCGGGCGAGAAAGATGTGGGAGTGCTACCCATATCGTAAGGGGTGTATAACCATGTATCATCTTCGTCGGGGGTTGCCGCGGGTATGATTTCTACGAGTTCTACCGTGTAATGTTTGTTGCGGTTGCGGCTAAATGTAGCGTTTACATCCCAACGAAACCAATCGAGTGGTTTGTAAACAGCTTCAAGTTCTACGCCGGCGCGGTAACTTTTGCCCGAATTGTCGTTAGAGGCTATCATTTCACCAATTTCGTTAAGTTGACCTGTTAACACAAATTGGTTTTTGTAATACATATAATAATAGTTTACACCTGCCGAAAATGTTGTGCCGTAATGCTTGTAACCGATTTCGTAGTCGGTTAGTTTTTCGGCTTTGAGGTCTACGCCGAGATTGTCTTCAAAGTCGTTGCGAGCGGGTTCTTTGTGAGCAACTGCAACCGAAGCATAAACTTTGTCTTTGTCTGTTATGTCGGCGAATAAGCCACCCTTAGGGTTGAAAAAGTCGTAACGGTATGTTTGACCATAAACAATCTGACCATTTTTATCGAAATCATCGCTCGAACCATTCATTTTGATGCTTGTGTGGCGATATTGAAGGTCGATAAATGCGCTTAAAAAGTTGGTTATCTGATAATTGGCTTTTGCATAAACATTGCCGTCTATTTTAATCCCATCGTTGTCGTAATATTTGTGTTTTGAATCAAGATCTACCTGTTTGCACCAAAGTACGTGACCAAAATGTCCGCCGTCGTACTTGTTCCAACCGCCTCCGAGAGTGGCTGTAAAGCCTTTTTTGTTGTCGAAATTGAGTGAACCAACTGCACCGTAGAAATCATTATCCATAGTTTTTCGGCGAATAAGGTCTGATTTACCTTCGCCTTCGAGAAGATATTCAGTGAGATCACGCTTGCGTTTATACTCTTGATAATATCCGTAGCCGTGGGTGTAATGCAGTCCTGCGTTGAATGTCAAGAACTTATTGATGAATTTATCTAACAAAAGTTGATAATTTTGCTGATTATATTTATCAATCTGATCGTCATAAAATTTTGATGGATTCCAATTATCATCGTATTCCATTACTCCACACGGATTGTATGTGCGACCGTAACGTTCTTGTTCTGACCTTGTTGCGTAATTCCAAGCATGATATGTTTCTTCCCAATTGCTATAATTTACAAATTTTACAACGGTTTTGTCAGAAAAATAACCCGCTTGTATGAAATACGATTGAAAGTCGCCTCTTGCACGGTCTATATAACCATCAGTATGAATGTTAGATACACGACCTTGAATGCCCCAATGGTCTTTGATTAATCCGCTACTAAAACGAACGTTTTCTTTGTGAGTGCCATACGAACCAGCACTTGCATCTACCTGAGCATAAGCATCTTGACCCACGCTTTCGGTCTGCATGTTAAGGGTTGCGCCAAAAGCACCTGAACCATTGGTTGAAGTACCAACACCACGCTGAATTTGCAGACTTTTGGTGCTTGCGGCAAAGTCAGCCATGTTAGGCCAAATAACCTCAGCACTTTCGGCATCGTTTTGTGGTATTCCGTTGACAGTAACATTGATACGCGAAGAAGCTGTTCCACGAACACGGAAAGATGTGTAACCCACACCGTTGCCAGCGTCACTTGTAGTAGTAATAGAAGGTGTGGCAGCAAGTAAAATAGGAAGACTCTGTCCGTAGTTGCTTCGTTCGATATCTTCCTTTGCGATATTGCTATACGCCACAGGAGTTTTTATTCCGGCGCGGGTAGATGATACAATCACCTCTTCCAAAGCCGTGCCTTCTTCGAGGGTAACGTTTACCGATGGCGCAGCGGCAATTTCTTGTGTAAGGTAGCCGATGTTACTGATTACCAATACACTGCCTTCTTCGGCTTGAATTGTAAATTCGCCGTTTGAGCCAGAAATTGTTCCCTTGTTGGTTCCCTTCACCATTATGGTAGCGCCAATCAGAGGTTTACCGTCGGTGTCTGTAACCTTTCCTTTAACGGTGATTTCGCCCAACACTTTGTTTGTAGCGTAAATGTTTGAATAATTGGGGATTGCAACAGCCTCACCCCCATAGCAGCACGCCGCAGCAACGGCGCTAAGTAGTAATACTTTTTTCATTTTTTAGTTAAAATGATATTAGTTAAAAAAATAAAAATAAGGGGTTTAGCCGTCCCTTGGCAGCATTACCTGCTCAGGTTCAATGGGTATAATCTCAGCCTCCGCACATCGGGAAGCACCCCGCCACATTGCCAAGATATCGGCAATGTTTTCAACCACAAAAGTATATGAGCATTGTTGATTTATGTGGTAGAAACTATTAAGATTGCGTTAATTTGGATTATCGGCTCGATTTTTTTGTAATTTTGCACCCACATTTTTAAAATCACTTGTTATGACACAGCGCGCTAAAAAACTAATCGACAGTATGATTGCCGCCAGAGATGATGCTCAACGCGATATTTTGATGCGTTTTTTTAAAACTGGCGAGGGCGAATATGGGTATGGCGACGAATTTCTTGGATTAAAGAATCCTCAAACAAGGGCTTTCGTTAAGGCTAATAAAGACCTTGATTTAGAGGATATTAAATGCCTTGTGGATAATAAATTTCACGAAATACGGCTCTGCGGATTTTTGATTTTGGTAGAAAAATATGCTAAGTTGCAGTCTGCCAAACTATTGCACGATATCAACTCGATGGCAGAACGCGATTCTATTATAGATTTTTACGTAACAAATTCCACCAAAGCCAACAATTGGGACATTGTAGACCTTACTGCGCCAAAACTCCTTGGCTGTTGGATGGTAGAAAAAACTATCGTAGAACTACCTGATAAAGAAGATGTTATACAACGTCTTGCCGAATCAGACAACCTTTGGCAAAAACGTATGTCGATGGTGTTTACCTACACTACATCGCGACACAATTTGCCAGAATATGCGATACGTTACGCCGAATTTCATCTTGCTGATACTCACGACCTTATGCACAAGGCTGTGGGTTGGATGCTCCGCGAATTGGGCAAATGCTGCGGATTGGAAACCTTGCGAGAGTTTCTCAACGATCATATTAAGGTAATGCCCAGAACCACACTGCGTTACGCCATTGAAAAAATGGACGAACAAGAACGTAATTATTGGATGAAAAAAGATTGTAAGTAGATGGAAAACATTGGATTAAAGGCAGAGTTGAAATCGCTCGTGCGCCCGATTTTTGTGGAAATTGCCTTGATAATGCTTTTGGGCGTGGTGGATACCATTATGCTTAGCAATATGCCCACCGACACTCCCGGCGGAAGTGACGATGCTGTGGCTGCCGTTGGTGTTGACAATCAGTTGATTAACCTCGTTATCTTAATCTTTCAGTTTGTGTCGATAGGCACAGGAATTGTCTGCGCACAATATATTGGTGCGGGATATAAGAAAAAACTTGTGCAAGTGGTTGGTATTGCAGTACTTATGAATTCAGTTTCGGGCGTGGCAATGAGTCTGTTTATCTATTTTAAGGCAGAATTGTTGCTTGAAATAATGGGTTTGGACGAAAACCTTATGCCATACGGACTTG
>JAGCVU010000247.1 GCA_017962175.1 Bacteroidales bacterium
CACAAACAACGAATAAGTGTCTATTTTAAATTGAGTTTCCGGAAAATATGCTCGATATTTTTCCTTATCATTATCCGACAATTTAGCCCCATACGGCGGATTGCCAATCACCACGTCGAAGCCTTGATTAGACGACCGATTTATCAATAATATATACCTGTTTCTATCCATTTTTGGCTTGTTGAATTATGCAATTCGCTGTAAATCAAATATCTGTAAAGCGTTGCCTTAGAAACACCGATACGTTTGGCAATCAGTGTTTTAGAAACATTGTTTTCAAGTTGTGAAACAATATAGCGATGCTTTGCAACACATTTTGGATTTGCGCGGCAACGTGTGCCAGGTTTCCTTCCAAGTTTTACACCGTCTGCCTTGCGCTTAGCCAACGCCTCTTTGGTGCGTTGACTAATGAGGTTGCGTTCAATCTCCGCGCTTAGACCAAACGCAAAAGCCAAAACCTTTGACTGAATATCGTCGCCAAGTCGGTAGTTGTCTTTGATAGTCCAAACACGGCAATCCTTTGACATACAGATATTGAGGATTTCCATAATCATAAAAAGGTTTCTGCCAAGGCGCGAAAGTTCGCTGCAAATTATAATGTCGCCCTTGCCAACCTTTTTCAAGAGCGCACCAAGTTTGCGTTTGTCGTAATTCTTTGTGCCAGAAATCGTTTCCTCAATCCAACCGTCAATAATGAGGTTTTCACGACGGCAGAAATTTGAGATTTCAAACCGTTGGTTTTCCACCGTCTGTTTGTCAGACGAAACTCGAATGTAGCCGTAAATCATTTTTTACGGTCAATATAGTAAATCAAGTATAATAACTGTGGAAGAGTCCGACGTAACGAGTTCATAGTATAATTTTGTAAGATTTAGAGAATACTAATTTCCGATACCGAAAATCGAAGTTTGTTTTCGTTTTCCGATACCGAAAATTGAAGTTTGCTTCCGTTTTCCGATACCGAAAATTGAAGTTTAAGATTTAAAACATATTGAATGATAAATCGATAACCAAATCCATCTTTTTTTGCACATTTGATAATCTATTTTTATTTTTGTTAGCAGAAAAGAATTGTTAAAGTAAAAATATTATGTCTCTTGTAGAAGCAATTGTATATCTCATAGCCTCGGGTGGGCACGGGCTGAGGGTGGAGCAAATCACTGATATGATTAATGCCCGTGGTCTGCATAAGCGCAAAGATGGCAAACCTGTTACTATTCAGCAGGTTTATGCCGTTATTATGCACCACCGAGAAACTTTTGTAAAAGAGGATGGCAGAATTAGGTTGATAATGTAATCTTAATTTTGGCTTATTGATAGACCAAAATTAAATACTCTCAATTTTGGCTTATTGATAGACTAAAATGAAAAATTTTTAATTTTGGCTTGTTGGTTAGCCAAAATTAATTATATTTGTGGCAAAAAAATCGATATGGTTAACAAATATTTGCTCAAAAATATTTTACTCGAAAACCGCAGAATGGTGGAAGGCCTTTCGCTTGTGCATCGAGATTTCACATTTTACGATAATTTTAGATACGTTCTTGTGGGCGTACGACGGGCAGGAAAATCTTTCCTCTTGTTTCAGATGATGAAAGATATGTTAGCAAAAGGTAGTGGTTGGAACGATATGCTGTATCTTAATTTTGAGGACGACCGTCTTTTAGGTTTCGAGACGTTAGATTTTGAAACTATCCTTGAAGTTCATTCCGAAATGGGCGGTAACAAACCTGCACTTTTCCTTGATGAGATACAGAATATCCAAGGATGGGAAAAATTTGCCCGACGCCTTGCCGACCAAAAATACTGTGTCAACATAACAGGTTCTAATGCCAAAATGCTTAGTAGCGATGTGGCTACCACGTTGGGTGGCAGATATGTGATTCAGCAGGTTTTCCCCTATGATTTTGGTGAGTTTTGTGTTGCCAACAATGTCGATTTGTCTGTAACGGAAAATCCTAATTTACAGTGGTTTGATGAGTTTTTTAATTACGGTGGCTTTCCCGAATGTGCCACGTTGTCCGGCAAACGGGAATATCTTCTTTCTGTTTATCAAAAAATATATCTTGGCGACATTGCCGCACGTTACAATATTGACAACAAGATCGCTCTGCGGCTGATGTTTGTTAAGTTGGCAGAAAGCCTTATGCAGCCAATTGCGATGACAAGGCTTACTAATATGCTTGTGGCTATGGGAATTAAGATTTCTAAAAATACGATTCTCAATTACGCAGAATACGCCAAGGATGCTTTTTTGATTTTGCCTTTAAAAAACATTGCTGACATTTTTACTCAGCGCGAAACCAACCAAAAGTATTATTTTGTCGATAATGGTATAATCAATTTGTTGATTATCAGCAATAAATCTATATTATTAGAAAACCTTGTTGCGCTATCACTTATACGTTGGTACGGACTCGACGGCAATGTGTTTTTTTACAATTATAATATTGAAGTTGATTTTGTTGTTCCCGAAAAATCGTTGGCTGTTCAGGTTTGCTATATTTTGGGCGATGAAGGTTCTGAAACATACCGTCGTGAAACCACTGCGTTAGTTCGTCTTGCACAACGCTATTCTTACAACGACCTTTATATCGTTACCTACAATGAGGAATTTGATATTGAACTCAACGGATTATGTATCAAGGTAGTCCCTATTTATAAATGGCTATTAAATAAATAAAAAACAATAGCCCTTCTCGAACATATCTCAAAGGGCTATTTATTTAAGATTTATCAGCGCAAACTACGGTTTCATAGGTTCGCCGAGCGAGGAAGCCTCTGCATCTTTTTCGTCTAATTTGAAACGCATAAACTGTTTGTTCTCAGATGTGTATGGTTTCCAGTCGCCGCCGTTGGCACCGTTGGGGTCGGAGTATTTGGCAAAGTTGCTCCAAGCGGTGAGCATACGCTCCGACAAGTCCCAATCGCCCTGAGTCCAAGGACGCCAGCAATGTTTCAACGATTTAAACACGTACCAAAGGTCCGACGAGTGGAATGCGCCTTTGAGGTAGTCTTCGGGATGGCTGCCGTCGTCGGGTAGGGGATGGGCAAACTGATATGCCCACGCCTTGCCGTTGTTTTCCTGACGGTTGAGACAGAAATCCACAATTTGATCAGCCATATTTCCGGGGTCGTTGAGCGTGCAGCCAATCATATAAGGCACGTCGGCAATTTCGTTGGCAATGCAGGCATCGTCAAAAGCCTTTGGAAGTACATATCCGTCAACGTAAGGTGCTATCGGACCGGCATTTAAGCAACTGCGTTTGCCTGTTACACGAGTGTACATTGGTCCGAGTGCGTAGATTTCTTCGGTAGAAGCGGCTCGTAGGTCTTTGAGAGTCTTTAAGTTAGCCCAATCGCAAACCTCCTTAATCTGAGCCTCAGCCTCGGCAAGGGTAAGTTGGCTCTGACGGAAAAATGCGGGCACTTTGTCGGCTTCTTCTTTGGGTAATGGCTTCTGCAAACCGCTCGCGCTCATTATTACAGCCTTGTTAAACAGACCTTTGGTGAGGGGCGATGAGGAGAGGAATTTGGTGCTGCGTCCGCCTGCGCTCTGTCCAAAAATCATAACGTTTTCGGGGTCGCCGCCAAACTGTGCGATGTTTTTCTTAACCCATTTCATTACCTCAATTTGGTCGAGAGTGCCCCAGTTGCCAGTGGCGTGAGCGGGGTCTTCGGCAGAGATTTCGGGATGCGCAAAAAATCCGAACGGACCAACGCGGTAGTTGAACGTTACCAAAACCACGTCTTTGGCAGCCCATTCCTGACCGTCGAACTCGGGTTCTGAGCCCCAGCCTTCGCGCAATCCGCCGCCAAAAATCCAAATAGCCACGGGGAGTTTCTTTTCGGGCTGTGCCGACGCCTTGGTGTAGACATTGAGGTAGAGACAGTCTTCGCTGTAAGCCTTTTCGTCGCCGTAGCCCCATTCGGTGGTGTATCCGCCGTCGTAGTGGGCGCCTTGGAACGCGGGATGACCAAAACTGTCGCAAACTTTTACGCCCTTCCACGGCACCACGGGCTGAGGAGCACGCCAACGGTTTTCGCCAATCGGGGGAGCGGCGTAGGGGATTCCTTTGTATACAACAACGCCCTCTTTTTCAGTGTTAACACCCTGAACCTGACCCCCTTCGATAGTCAGCACGGGGTTGTTGTTGGTGCAAGTGTTTTGCTGTGTTTGCGTAGCGCACGATGCCATCATCATTGCGCCCAATGCAAGAAAAAGTAATTTTTTCATATCATTAATGTGTTTGTTATTTTGAAGGCAAATATAGTATTTTTTCTATTACACACCCGATTCAATCCTCCAAAGCATATATTTTTTGAGCAAAAAGGTGAGGAAATAGGGATTATTTATTAAGTAATTGATTTTAAGAGGTATGATAATAGGTAATCACAAAAATCCGGCTATTTTTGCTTAAAAAATCACAAAATTCCATCTATTTTCACCTTTAAAATCACAAAATTCCAGATAATGGATATTCATCGTCAATCATTACCACATCTTCGCCGGCGGATTTAAAACCGTTGAGGTATTTTTGATTGTCGCGTTTGAGACTTTCGATGGTGCAATCTGCGCCGTAAAGACGATGTTCGATGTCGGAGCAATGGGTTTTGATGGCTTCAAAATGGTGGAGGATATAATTGTCGGTCATTACAAGACAGATGAAACGTATTGATTGTAAATAGTTTGCATCAAAATCGCGCCGCCAATCAAAGGGCACATAGCACCCCTCTACAATAAGGTTTTGGTTGTTTTCGATAGCGGTTTTCATTATTTCGCTGACAATAGGCCAAAGATAATCGGTGATGGCATCATCGTCTTCGGGAGTAAGCGTGGAGTTGCCGCTGCGAATCAAACCCATTTTTAGATGGTCAATTGATAGGTATGGATATTTATATTTTTCGAGCAATCGCTGCGCCAAAAGCGTTTTGCCTGTGTATGATGCGCCGGTGATAAGAATGAGCATGGTTTATAGAGAATTAGTTCCGATTATCCATTTGTTATTTACGCTTTTTTAAAATCCCCCGTTTCGCTTTTCGGATATTTTTTTTTATCTTTGGCGGGAATTTTATATTTGATCATTATGCGCGAATTTAACACAACGGGGATTTGTTACCCACAGTTACATTATATGGTGAACTTCACCAAAAGAATTGACGACATAGAAGAATATGTTGTCAAAGGTAAATATATCACCATCAACCGTGGGCGCCAATATGGCAAGACAACTACGCTTTACCATTTGGCTAAGCGATTGTGTAATGATTATGTAGTGTTTTCGATAAGTTTTGAACGGATGGGTGAAACAGAATTCGCATCCGAAGAATCATTGGCTTATTTTTTTGTGGATAGTTTGCGACTTAAATTAAGAAGTGTAACTAACCTTAACGATTATGTTAAAAACGCTATTAATAAGATAGTTGAACATAATGCAGCAACAGAAACTATAAAATTTAATGTTTTAGACGAGTTTATCCCCGATATTTGCGAACATTCCAACAAGCCTATTGTGCTGATAATCGACGAGGTGGACAGCGCAAGCAATTTTGAATCGTTTATAAAATTTCTCCGTTTGTTGCGCGATAAGTATCTCAACCGAATGGATATTCCTACATTTCAGTCGGTTATACTTGCCGGAGTTTACGACATTAAGAATCTTAAACTCAAAGTTCGTCCTGATAGCGACCATCAGTACAATTCGCCGTGGAATATTGCCGTACCGTTTGACGAGGATATGTCGTTGCCCAAAGACGGCATTGAAAAAATGCTTGCCGAATACGAATCCGACCACAAAACCGGCATGAATACATCTGAAATGGCACAGTTGATTTGGGATTATTCGTCTGGTTATCCGTTTTTTGTATCAAGACTATGTCAACTAATTGACACAAAGCAACTTGGTTGGAATTATGAAGGCTTTTTAAAAGCCGAAAAATTGCTCTTGACCGAAAAAAATACACTGTTTGACGATTTGATAAAAAAAATGGAGGATTTTCCCGAAATCAAATCCACATTAAAAGATATTTTGTACTACGGCAAAGAGTATTCGTTTAATCTTGATATCAAGGTACTTAACCTCGCTGCAATGTTTAATTTTATCAAAAATGTAAACGGCAAGGTGCGCGTATTCAACCGAACAATGGAAACCCGCCTTTACAACCTGTTTACCAACGAGGAGGAACATAAAAATGAGATGTACACCCACGGCGACACCGACCGTAATCAGTTTGTGGAAGATGGAGTTTTGAAAATGGACAAAATTCTTGAACGTTTTTCGCTCCATTTCAACGATATTTATGGAGGTAAAGACACTGAATTTAAGGAAGAAGAAGGCCGCCGTTTCTTTATGCTTTATATCAAGCCAATTATTAATGGCACAGGGCATTATTATATTGAGGCAGAAACCCGTGACCGATCTCGTACCGATATGATTATCGACTACTTAGGTAAACAATATATTATAGAAATGAAAATTTGGCGCGGCGATGCCTACAACGAGCGTGGCGAAAAACAACTTACCGAATATCTTGATTATTACCATGTTAACAAGGGCTATATGCTTAGTTTTAATTTCAATAAAAACAAGATTTCGGGGGTTAAGACATTGAAATTTGGCAATAAAGAAATTGTGGAGGCGGTGGTATAAAACAAAAAAGCCGCCAACGAAACATTTCATTGACGGCTGTGATTCTTGATTTTTTTATTACTTCAACCTATCCTTTTCGTCGTTACCGGCGCCGGTGCCTTTGTATTTGCTCTTGGCGGGGTTGAAGGTGTATTTGAGGCGGATGTTGAACGAGGTTTCGTCAAAAACTTCTTGCGAAAGATAGCCCGATTCTTTGTAAAGCATTACGTCGGTGTTGCCGTTGCGGAAAAGGTTTGATACGCCGGCTTCGAGGTTCAACGCATTGTTTAAGAACGATTTATGAATGTAAAAACTTGCCTGTACCGAATTGTTGGTTACCTTTAAGAAATCTTCCTGACCGTTTTTGAAGAATGTTTGAGTGTTAAATTCAAACGCCCATCCGCTTTTGAGGTTTACAGCGTTGTTGAACACAAGCACGTAGTAGGGACGACTGAGTTTGATGGTTTGACCGTTGGAAACAATGTCGTCGAGCCACTGTTTGTGAGCAATAAATGCTATTGTGGGACGGTAAATGCCCATAGGAAGTTGTGCTGCAAGTTGCAGATTAAGAGTGGGTTTGTCGGTGTTGATCCATTTGAGAGTTTCTGATTCGGGGTGTTCGGGGTTCACCATCTGGTATTGCAAGTAGGCGTTTTGACGGTGAGTGTAGTTTACCGATGCTTGCAAAAACAGGTAAGTGAGCGAAAAATCGGCGTTGTGCATAATTGTGGGCTTGATGGTGGGGTTGCCGGTTTGTTGAAGATAACGGCTTCCGTAGTAGGTGGCGTTGCTCATTACATAGTACGAAGGACGAGAGATTTTTTCGCTGTAAGCCACGTGGAGACCAATTTTGCCTAACATTCCGTCTACCGAAACAGATGGGAAAAACTCGTCGTAAATCTGTGATGCTTTTTCGTCGTGTTCGCCGTTGTTGTAATAGTCGAGGTCGATATGCTCGTAGCGGAGGCCGGCTTTTACGTTAACTTTTTGGGCAATGGTGTAACCGTATTCTGCAAAAGCCGCTATGCCATTTTGAGTGGTTTTGCTGTTAACAGAAGGAACGTAAGTGTCGGCATCACTGATAGTTTCGTCGGTGCGGTATGTATAAGAAGTTTCGCCGCCAAAGTCGATGTGTCCGCCAAAGAGCGAGTGTCCGAGAACGAGTTTCTGAGCCGACAACTTATTGAGAATGTTGTTGGTAACTGCAAAATCGCGCTGTTCAGAATTTTTGCTCGATTCGCTGTTGTAAGTGATTTTGGTTTTGGGATTGTAAATAAAATCAGAGTTGAAATCTACCGAAAAACCACCGATGTTGCCGCTGTAATAGAGGTTGATTTCGTGCTGGTAATCATCTGGTTGTGTGGTGTTTACGTAAGTGCTCAACTCGTCGTAATTTTCATTGTTGCAAAGTACGTCAATTGTGTTCCAAGCCTCGTCGTCGCGGTTGAAAACTTTGTGGTGGGTATATTTTGCGCCAACAGAGTTTTTATCGTTAATCTGATAGTTAACACCAAGATTAATAGGTGCATAGTCGTAAGTTTCGTGTTGGTCTAATCTGTTGATGTTTTCCCAATGGTAGTTAGAGTTGTTGAGTGTGTAAATGTCTGATACATTGCCCAATTTGAAGTTGCGGGCGTAACGGAGACCGCCAAAAATATCGAATCCTTGTTTGCGGTAGTTAAAGTCGAATTTTTCGTCTATTGAAGAATTTTTGTCGTCGAAACCTTGATACCAATAAGATTCGGCTTTGAATCCAAAACCTTCGCCCACGGGTTTGAGAGTGGTGATGCGAACCACCGAAGTAACCTCGGCAGAATAACGTGCACCGGGCGACTGAATCACCTCAACGCTCTTGATGTTTTCGGGCGAAATATTCTCCAACTCGTTCATATCACGCACTTTAACGTTGTTGATGTAGATTTCGGGCGAACCCTTGCCGATAACTTCCAAGCCGCCGCTGCGACCTTTCATCAATCCGGGCACATTCTCCAACATACGAGTGGTGCTGCCTGTTTGAGCAAGCACGGTTCCCTGCACGTTGGTAACCATTGCGCCGTCTTTCAATGTGGTTTTGGGAGCGAGGGCTTTTACTGTTACCTCTTGAAGTTCCACAGCCGAATTGTTCATTACAATATTGTTGAAATCAGCCACTTCTGAAATCTTTTTGTAAAAACTCTCGTAACCGATGCACGAAATATTTATATAGTGTGCATTGGCGGGACGTTCTACCGAGAATTTTCCGTCAAAGTCAGAAATTGTACCTGTAACAAACGTAGAATCAGCGGCTAACAGAATTACATTAGCAAATTCTACGGGTTGGTTTTCGTTGTTAGAAATTTTTCCGCTGATGTTTTGAGCGGAAGCCACTTGCAAACTTACTGCTGCGGCCAACATTGTTGCGATAATCGTTTTCATTTTTTTACAGTTTTATGTTGTTAATACTGCCAAAATAAAAACATCC